>CBFCWR010000085.1:0-10088 GCA_965601575.1 uncultured Desulfofustis sp.
CGCCGTAGAGCGTGCCCATCCACCAGATGTTAGAGGTGGGGTTGGCGCCGATCACGTTGCCCACCGGCATGCGCCAGGAATTCTCGATCTCGAAGGCGATCACCAGAAAGCCGGCGACGATGGTCGCAATCGACAGGAAAACAGCCCGTTTGGCGATCGGATTGAAATCCTTAAACCCAAATACGTGACCGACCGACGAGACGATGCAGAGACCGGTTGAGGTGACCACGAAAAAAACATAGGCGGCAATCAGCACTCCCCAGGGCACATCCCGGGTCACCCCGAATGTGTGCTCGTGACCGGCAATGATCGAATGAATACCGAATGCAACGCCAATCAGGGTCAGCAGTCCGCAGAGCATCACCGCAGTGGTGTACTTCCATGATGCAGTGAAGTCCAATCCCCCTTCCTGCGGTAGAATGCCCGTCAGGAAATTGTTCATTACGCCCGCTTTTCTTTCCATTTTCAATTATCCTTCGTAGTAAGTAGTATTGTCTGTACTCCTTCCAGCAGTCTTCAGCCGAGGCTTGATCTTAAGATCGTACAAGGTGTGAAGTGCTGCTCCACCAATCCAAAAAGCCAAAAAAAGTATGCCATCCATAACTGTGCTCCGCATCGTGGGAGTTAAGTGAATGCTGCCGGCAGGCAGCCTGCTCCAGAAACCTAACCAACTCTCTAATCAATGTTTCCGAATTAGTGACGATAATAAAATTGTAAATGTCCGTTGTCAAGTTATTTACTCATGTAATTTTTGATGTCAGTTGACACAATGTCGTACTTTAATTTAAAAATAGTATATTTTCCATATAGTTATACAAAATAAAAAAATTGTATTTTCACTGGGACATTGGCAGCAGAATACTCCCTCGTCCGGGTCATCGATGAATTGGGCGCACTCTGCGTCCAATTTTAAGGACAGGGAGAGCTGAAATAAAAAAAACCTCCAGCCGCTGATGCGACTGGAGGTTGGGGTACGGTTCTGGTGTATGTGCTAGAGGGCAACCACTTTTTTCTTGCGCTTGGGGCGGGACATCGGAGTCAGTCTTTTGATTTTACTGGGTACCATGGTATTGGAGAAAAAGGCGCTGCAGCGCTGTCTTCTCTCGAACGGGCAATCGATGATGTTCCAGCAGGGAGTGTAGGACAACAGTTTCTTCACCGCGTTGACGCTGATTCCGTGCTCGTGAATCATTTCACGGAGGCATTCGATCCACTTGATGTCGCGCATCGAGTAGTAACGCCATTTCCCTTTCCGCAGCGGCCGTACCAGTCCGCTGTCCTCATAGTTCCTCAGAGTCCTTTGGTGGACTCCGAGGATTTTGGCTGCCATTCCGATGGTGAATATTGCTTCGTCTTGAGAGATCATCATTTCCTCCCTATCTCTTATCATGAATGTAGCCTCGATTAGTCCTCATGGTGATGTCTGAAACGGTCGCCAAGAAAGTATTCACCCATCAGAAAACAGACGCCGAGTACGCCAATTCCACTCATCACGATGGCCAGTTCAGGGGCAGTCGGGGCATAGTGGTGATAAGCCGGCATTCCTTCAACGTCTGGAAAATGTGGAATAATCTGGCCGGCGACAACCAGGTTAAGCCGTGAAAAGAATTGACCGACGAGAACCATCAGGGCCGCCAGCGACAGGGCTTCGATCGACCGCAACCTGGTGACCAGGAGCAGCACGAAAGGCAGCGCCAGTCCGATACCGAGCTCAAATACCCAGAACGAGGTGGAGAGCGGTCCCTGGGTGAGCACTCGGGCTGCCTCTCCCATCGCCTCAGAGCCGACAAAGGAGTTGAGGAACTTCCAACCGGTGGCCAGGGCGATCATGAAAATAAGCAGGAGCATCACCTTGCCGGCGGTTTGCAGCGCGGTCTTACTCTCGTTGCTGACTTTTCTGCCACGCAGCGCATAGGAGCCGTGGGTGAAGATGACGATAGCCGCCGCACCGGACAGAAACGCCGAGGCCAGGAAGAAGATGGGCAGCTGCGAGCCGTACCAGAATGGGCGGGCATTCAACGAGGCGAACACCGAACCCAGATTGGAGTTGGCAAGCAGCTCGGTGACCGCCGCCAGGACGCCGAGGGCGATGGCCAGCTTGAAGCGCCTGGTTATAATAAGGTAGAGTTCGACCATCATGATGCCCACGGCCATGCCATAAAGCGTGCCCATCCACCAGATATTGGAAGTCGGGTTTGGATAGAGGATCACGCCAAGGGGCATCCGCCAGACATTTTCAAGTTCCAGTCCTATCACCAGGAAGGCCCCGAAAATTGCAGCTATGGAGAGCCAGACCATGCGGTTGGCCAGGGGTGCCAGATTGTTGCCGCCGAAAAGATGGCTCAACGCCGCCAGTCCGCACAGGCCGGTGGAGATAATGGCCAGATAGGCGTAGGTGGAAATGGCGATGCCCCAGGGAACGTCGCGGGTCACCCCGAGGGTTGCATGGTGGCCGACAAAAAGCGCATAAATGCCTGCCGAGATGCCCATGGCAACCAGGGCCAGCATGGTCCACAACAAGAGATTGAACTGGGGCCGGCGAAACGATTTCTGCTCTAAAACTGCAGTTTGTGACTGTAAAGACATGATTCCTCCTAATCTAATTGGTTTTAATTTTAAGATTCGACGACAGGATCCGGTTCAGCGGCCTCCTGGTCATGTATTTTTCCAAAAAAGATGTAGCCAAGTACGATCGGGGCTGAGAAGGGTCCGAGAACCATAAACAGAATGAGACAGAGCGAAGCCCAGAAGCATTCGCTTGCTTTTTCAATCCAAGCCCTGAAAACGGGGGTACTGATAATCGCGGTGTCAGTGTGGGCGTGAGCGTAAGCTGCCATGTCAACCTCCTTTCTTGATGTTGTTGCAATTCTTGCCCTCTATTGAGCAAGTGACATGCCAGCCCTTTAAAAGTTTTAAACAAATAACTTAAATTTATTATATATAATTGTTTTCATTACAATTAAATGATTCTAGCAGGGGTTTCTTCGCGCCCCATTCGCATTGTTTTTCCAAAACAACTTACCCATGGGGACGCATTTTGCGTCGTGCTCGATGCCAACAGAGGCGCACAATGCGCCCACTTGCAAAATGAATATTTTGTAGTTATTTCAAATACTTAAAAAGAACAGGACAAGATCCAAACCGGCCCCTGACAAGCAAAGGAGGAAGACGAAAACAACAGAAGCGGTTTTTATCTATTGATTTCGGTTAGTTAACGGGGCAGGGAAGAAACAGGGCGCAGGATGCGTCCCGTCGGGTTGCTTAATTGGTTTTCAGGTGCAGGGGAGGAGAAAAGGAAGAGGTCAGCACCGGCTCACCTCTTCCTAATCGGTTTTAATGGCCGGATCCATGATCCTCAGAGCTGCTCTCGCCAGTCAAGCGAGCGTATCCACGGACACCGATGTGACAACTGGTGCATCTGGTCTCATAGGTAAAAGCGGTGGAGCCGTCGTGACAAGCACCGCAGTAATTGCCTTCATCCATGGACTTATGGTTGAAGTCATCATTTTCCTGAGCGGCACCAGATTCCATGAGAAAGAGATCGTTGTGACAGGACTCGCACTCCATCCCCATGTCCTCACCATGATTGTCATGAGTGAAGAGTACGGCCTTCAAGGGTTTAGTCCAGACGATCGGCTCCTCTGGAGAGAGGTGACAGGAACCGCAATAAGATGCAGTAGTGAAGGCCATGCTGTCGTCGTGACAGGCACCGCAGTAATTGCCTTCATCCATGGAGGCATGGTTGAAGTCGTCATAAGATTCGGCAGCCCCGGCCTCCATTTCAAAGAGATCATCATGGCAGTCTTCACAGGACAGGTCGGCGGCCAGGGTGTGCTCTTTATGACTGAATACCACCGATTTCTGAGGTGAATTCCAGACGATGGGCTCCTCTGGGCCGTAGGTGTCTTCATCATACGGCTCCTCCTGCTCGCTGTTCTGGCTCGAGGCCCAGATGATCACGGCGCTCAACAGGAAAAAACTCATCAGACCGAGCACTGCACAAATCTTTTTCATTACAATCTCCGCTTTCTCAGAACTATTTGACACCCAAAAGCTGATTATCCTTGACTATCACGTGCAGATAACCGATCAGGCATTGGTATAGAAGACGTTGGGCAGAGCCCCTGCTTCTTGTCTGAGGACCCAGACAATTTTCTCAGGTTGATGTACGAGCTTGTAAACCCTGCTCTTGACGTTGACAAGATCACCAAAGACCCGCACGTCTGCGGGGCAGGCCTCTGCACAGGCGGTGTTCTTCTTGCCTTTGGAGAGACGGGCTTCAAGACAGAAGTCACATTTATCCACAGCCCTGGTTTCCTCATCGAAGTAACGGGCGTTGTAGGGGCAGGCGGCCATGCAGGTCTTGCAGCCGATACAGCGGCTGTTCTTCATGACAATGATACCGTTGGTCTCGTCTTTCCAGGTAGCCGTGGTCGGACATACCCTGACGCAGGGGGGGCGATTGCACTGGTTGCAGAGCACCGGCATGAAGATGGTCTCTTGGCCGCCATCGACGATATCCCGGCGGCGCTCAAGAATGGTGGTGCGAAAGCCATACTCGGGTACATTGTTGGTCTCGACACAGGCGTCCTTGCAGAGCTCGCAGCCGATACAGAGATGTTCGCGGATTACCATCGCATAATGGGGGCTGTACGGATATTTCCCGCGCTTCGGAACCACCCCTTCAGCAAACGCATTGGTAACCGAGGTTAGCGACAGCACCTTGCCGCCGAGATAGACACCGGTCACCGCCAGGCCAATTCTCAATAGGTTGCGTCGCTCGCGGGAAGGTAGACTGTCCGGGCTCTCTGCTTTGGTTTTTTCGATCTCTGCAATTTTCATATTACACTCTCACCTGGATTATGTATGAGCTCACTTGCCTGTCAGCATTGCCCACCTTCCAAAACACAAAAACCGGTGCGCCAGGAATGAACGGGCAGCCGGCTGTGTGTTCGGCCATCAGCAATGCAGGACCAAAGTACCCGAAAAACGGTGCCAACGAAAGTACCACAAATGTCCATCTCGCATGCAAGTGTGCACAGCTATTCTAATTAATCGATTAATTAAACAACATATGCACATAAGTAGCAGAGTGCGCCATTGGTGTCAAGTAAATTAGTTACCTGCGCTCATTCGCTCTCCATCATGAATACTTCTCCTGGTGTAATATGGGCTGCAGCCACACCGCACTGGCACTGACACCAAAAACAAGATATTATTAGATTGTTTTGAGCAGGCAGGAAGCTATCTGTCCGCCCAACCCGGAAATATAAGATTGATATGTGAAATATGCATAGTGAAGACTCCCGCCCGCGCAGTATTTTCGGCATCAGAATCAAAACCATCCTGATACTGGTGATGTTCAGCACCATAGTGCTGGCCGCGGTCAACCGCTCAGAAATTGAATCTCTTCTGAAGAGCCTACCCATAGATGAGATACAGAAAAGTGAAGTTACAGACGGGATAAAAGAAAACGCGGAAAGCAATCACCTCGTCGTCGATCAGGAAATGCTGGCCAGGGCCATGCAGGAAGTACAGGTGGAAAAACTTACCGAGCTTGAATCAGGGGATTCGACCATACCCACTGACCGCTTTTTCTATGTGGTTGAACTGGCGAGTGGTGGAGACCTGGAAGGCATTGAACTGACCATCGAGCCGGATTACGTGATCCTGGTCTCTGAAGGAGGAACCAAAACCACCATCGAGCGCACCATGGTCAGCAAAATTCATCGCTTCAAACTCCCCCCTTCATCCGAGAACGAACAGAAGTCTAAATGATCCACCTCATCGCTCAACTGATAATTACCAATTCTCATGACCACTAAATCTGTAAGCTTCTGGCCGCGGCTTCTGCTGATGCCATATCTACTGTTCCACTTGTCCGGCTGCGGTGTGCTCATTCTCGGGGGAGCCGCTGCCGGCACCGTGGGCTACGTCAGCGGTGATCTCAAGGCGACGCTGGAGGGAAAATTCGAAAATGTCGTTGACGCAACCGACGAGGCAATCAGCGATAATTCCATAACCCAGGTAGCAAAAGATGAAACTCAGCACAGTGTGGTTTACGAACTCCGCACCCTGCAGGATGACAAGATTGCGCTGACCATCACCCGGGCTTCCAGGGATCTTACCAATGTCATCATCAGGGTCGGTGTGTTCGGCGATGAACCGCTCTCCCGCCATATTCTCACCGAGATTGAAAACCGGCTTAAGTAATGGTCAGTGCAATTGTTTTCCGTTCTCTGCTGGTTAAGCTCATCATCCTGCTGTCCGCACTCCTGTGTTGTGCCACCGTTACCAAGGCTGCTGATCCACCGATCGACCGAAGCGCTGACCTCAGCATCGCGCTGCAGCAGCGGGCTGAAACCGCTGTTCTTGCCACTATGGTGGCCCGTCTGGTGGCAGGTGCCGAGTATCAGGAGGCTGAAAACCAGCTAAAGGACGCGTTGCAAAAACGAGCACTCAGCAATGACGGGTTGCGGGTATTGGAAAAAGTATATTACCAGCTCTCCACGATGGAGCAGCTCAGGGCCTGGAATCGCTGGTGCGCCGCCAGACCTGCATCACATTTTCCCTACCTGGTCAGGGGGATGTATTTTCTTGAACGAGCACGCGTTCTCGACGGGGCCAACAAATCCCTGCTGCTGAGCGCACAACAGCGGCGCGATTTCAACCAATTCCTGCTGAGTGGCAGGGCCGACCTTGAAAAGGCTGCCGAGCTCAGTGAACTTGATCCCGCACCCTTCGCAGCCCTGACCGCCCTGTCGATCCACCTCAAGCTTCCCCGCGCCGATATGGAGAAATGGTTTCAGCGAGCCGTTGATATTGATCCGGGCTGGCTGGCCGCCTACCGGGCCAAGCTTCTCTACCTGAGTCCCTGGTGGTATGGTTCAGACCAAATGATGGAGCAGTTTGCCATGCACTGCTTTAACCTCGAATCGAGCGATACAAGCACCTATATCGTCTACCTTGATTACCTTAAAATCAGATCCGATCGGTTGGGCAGGGGTCTGCCGGCGGAACAGTTTCTCCTCGCCCCAGAGACTTACCGAATGATGAGTATTGGGCTGGACCGCTATCTGACAGATTATCCTTCTTCACCAGCGCTTGACATCTATCTCGGACTAATGGGACGATCCCAGGCCGAACCCTACGTGGCCATTGCCGCCTTCAGCCACACCCTCGAAAATTCTCCGGACGATGTTGAGTCCAGAAAAGGAAGAATACGGGCCTATCTCAAGAACAGACAGTTCCGGGAAGCTGAAGCGGATCTCGTGTTTCTGGAGCAGCTCCAGGGGGAAACCGGGTTCAGCCGCTTCCATCACGGCACCATTGTTTTCAAAACAGGGCAGGACCTCGATCGGGCGCATCAGCTGATCGACAGCGCCATAGCACTTGAAAGCTCAAACTATAGGCGTAAGAATTATTACTTCCAGCGCGCCGAACTCTACAGACAGCTCGGGCGCCAGGCAGAGGCAATCGCCGATTACAGCGCTGCGATCGACGAAGATATCCTGTTCGAAGAGGCCTATTTCGGCCGCGCCCAGTCACGTTATGCCCAAGGAGACCTCGAGGGGGGACTCGCCGATCTGGTGATTATCAAAAGTACTATCAAGGGCAGAATGACCACCAAGGCCAGATCGCTCATCAATGCGTATCTCAAGAAACCCGTCGGCCTTGCTGCTGGTTCAAGCCCCGACAATGTCCGCCCGCCGCCCAGGCGTTCACGCCCAACCGTGGAAAAAGAAGTAGAGGCCGGCCAGGACAACGGTCATCGAGAATTTTTAATACGAGGGCTGCGTCGCTACTATGCGAATGAGATTGAGGCCGCCCGCCATGATTTTTTTCGCGTCATCAGCCACGAGCCGGACAATGCCAAGGCCTATTTCATGCTTGGTGAGATTGCGGCCCAGCATGATTTCAACCAGGTGGAGGCCTGCCTGTTCTACAGGGAAGCCCATCGACTGGCGCCGGATACGCCGGATTATCTGATCGAGCTGTCCAGATGTTTGTACCGGCAGCGAAACTTTTCCGACGCCATAACCATTTTGTCAGCCTTTATTAACGATCCTGAACCACCGCACATCGCCCCCGTACTGCTGGCACAAATCTACTTTCTGAGGGGCTCCTGCTACGAGGAATCAGGCCTGATGCCCGAAGCCCTCAATGACATGCAGCAGGCCCTGACCCACGACCCAGAGCTCAAAGCTGCTGCTCTGTTCATCAGAGACCACGCCCCAGAAACCAAGGAAGAAACAGTATCCAGCCTGAAGTCCGCTCCTGCCTCGACCACCTCTTTGCCCTCCTCCACTGAAACAGAAGCCGCGAAGATCCTTGAAGCAGGAAGGCAGCAACTGCTCGAAGGCGATATCACCGGTGCAAAAGTGTCATTTCTTCGGGTGATCAGATTGAACCCTGAAGCCAGCAGCGCTTATCATCAGCTCGGCAGGCTCTATTTTGAGCACGAACAGAATTACGAAAAGGCCAGGATCTATTACAGCCAGGCTATCGACAGAGACAACCGGATTGCCCATTATTACTTCGACAGGGCTGCCATTCATTTCTTCTTCAAGCAGTACGAGCTGGCCCGGGACGATTTCACCCGGGTTCTGGACCTGCAGCCTTCAGACAGCCGCAGTCTCTATTATCGGGCTGTCTGCAGTCACTTCCTCGGTGAGGTCGACGCAGCACGCAGGGATTTTCAGAGCCTGCGCCAGTCCGATGATATCTGGAACGTGGAAATAGAACGATTCCGGAATGCCTGGCAAGCCGAAATAAACCAGTTTCTCGAAGGCGCTCTCTAGGCTTAGGATATCCGCCTTTCGCAATGCAGGCCGGGGCAATCGCTGGTAATTCCCCTGCCAATGTGCTAGACTCCCGCCCTCTGCCTTCTGGAAAACACAGCATTCCACCCTATAACAATCTATGATCATTAGGGAATTCTCTTGACCGAACAGAAATCCTGGCTGCCGATCATAAGTCTTGTAACGGCAATGATCCTCTGGTCCAGTTCATTCATAGCCCTGAAAATCGCCTTTCAGGGGTACCACCCGATGATCGTGATTTTGGGCCGTATGGTGGTGGGCAGTATCTGCTTTCTGGTCTTTTATGCGCAGCTTCGCCAGACCAGAATCAGAAGAGAAGATGTTAAATACCTGCTTTTCATGGCAATCTGCGAACCGTGCATTTATTTCATTTTCGAGGCCAAGGCCCTGGAGCTGACTTCAGCTTCCCAGGCCGGGCTGATCACCGCCATGCTGCCGCTGATGGTGGCCCTGGGGGCAACCATCTTCCTCAAAGAACGTATCTCCCGCCAGACTATGGTTGGATTCATGATTGCCATAGCCGGCGCGTGCTGGCTCAGTCTCGCAGGCGAGAAGTCAGCCTCGGCGCCCAACCCACTGCTGGGAAATTTTCTTGAATTTATGGCCATGGTGGCGGCAACCGGTTACACCGTGTCGCTCAAACACCTTAGTACGCGCTACAGCGCCCTATTTCTGACCGCTTTCCAGGCCTGGGTGGGGGCACTCTTCTTCTCCCTGTTCCTGCTCCACCCCGATATTGCCCTGCCGCGCACCTGGTATCCCGTCCCTGCCCTGGCAGTCATTTACCTCGGTAGCTTTGTCACCCTCGGAGCCTACCTTCTGTATAACTACGGAGTGAGCAAGATTCCAGCCAGCCAGGCTTCGGCTTTCGTTAACCTGATTCCCGTGTGTGCGGTCATCCTGGGTTTTCTAATTCTGGGAGAGCGTTTTACTCCAATCCAGTTCGTCGCCTCGGCTCTGGTGCTGTTGGGAGTGTTTATCAGTCAGCGGCGGGTACAAAGCCTTTGAACGGCGCTTCTGATTTTCCGTTCGTAAACCAATCCATTAATGGTTGAGTAACCCGGTCATGGGCGAATTAGCGAGGCGCGCTGGAACTCTGAAGAGATTTCCGACCGCTTAAAGCCACGCAGCGGCCGACATCCCGTCGGTTTTTCACTGCGGAGCTGAACAGGCCGAGCAAAGCAAGACCGGTGGACCAAGCATATTGTGGAAGATTATTCTCTTTCTACTGGCACACAATCATCAGGGTGTGACGGTGAGCAGTCG
>CBFCWR010000086.1:0-10025 GCA_965601575.1 uncultured Desulfofustis sp.
CTGACCGTTGTCGCCGGGCTCTTCGACCAGGCTGATGGCATGGTACGGGCAGACATCGAGGCACAGGGCACAACCGTCGCAGAAGTTCAGGTCGGGTTCGGCTTTGACCGCGTCAAGGCTGACTTCTGCTTTGGACAGCAGGGTCGCCGCCCGGGCTGAGGCAGCCAGGGCCTGGGCCACCGATTCCTCTACCGGTTTCGGGTAGTGCGCCAGTCCGGCAACGAACATGCCCTCGGTGGCGAAATCAACCGGCCGCAGCTTGGCGTGGGCCTCCTGATAGAAGCCGTCACCGTCAAGGGATACCTTGTAGAGCTTGTTAAGTTTGTCGGCATCGGGATTGGCGATGATGGCGGTGGCCAGCACTACCATGTCGACCTCGATTTCCAGCGGCCGGTGCAATACGTGGTCCCAGACTTCGATGACCGCTTTCTTGTGCTTGACGTCGACCTTGGGTTTGCCGTGCAGTTCGTAATTGATGAAGATAACACCGAGCTCCCGCGCTTTCTTGAACAGCGACTCACGCTGACCGTAGGTTCTCATATCGCGGTAAAGGATGTAGATCATCCGGTTCGGGTCTTCCTGCTTGAGGTCGATGGCGGTCTGCACCGAATGGGTGCAGCACACCTTGGAGCAGTACATGCGGTCCTTTTCACGGGAGCCGACACACTGGATGAAGGCAATCGATTTGGCCTTGACCGCGTGATGCTCCTTGAGTTTGAAGAGCCGATCGAATTCCAACGACGTCACCACGTTGGGGATGCGCCCGTAGCCATACTCTTTGGGACGCAGCGGCTGGGCGCCAGTGGCGACGATGCCGACCCCGTGGTCGATGGTCTTGGTCAAGCCGTCCTTGGTCGAAATGGTGGAGCGGAAATTGCCGACAAATCCCTCGGCTGCGGTTACTTCAAAGCCGCTGTGGAGGATGATGTTTTCATTCTTGCCAACTTCGTCAATGAGCTTGACGGTCTTATCCGAGATCGCTTCACCGGACCAGGTATGGCCCAGAAACATGGCGTTGCCGCCAAGTTTCTCGGTTTTTTCAACCAGGTGTACCTCGAAACCCTGGGCGGCCAGATTCAGCGCCGAAGTCATGCCGGCGATGCCGCCGCCGACCACCAGACCTTTCTGTTTGATCGGCACCGAAATGGGCTGCAGCGAGAACTGCCGGGCAACCTTGGCGACCGCCATCCTGACCAGATCCTTGGCCTTGGTAGTGGCCGTCTCCGGAGAATCGGCATGGACCCAGGAATTCTGGTTCCTGACGTTGGCCATTTCCACCAGGTACTCGTTCAGGCCTGCAGATTTAAGGGTTTCACGGAAAAGCGGCTCATGGGTCCGGGGGGTACAGGCGGCGACCACCACCCGATTGAGACCTTTCTCCCTGATGGTCTGGATCATCTGTTCCTGGGTGTCCTGTGAACAGCTGAACAGGTTGCGCTCCACATGCACCACCCCTGGAAGCTCCTGGGAATACTCAGCCACCGCTTCGACGTCGACAACGCCGGCGATGTTGGAACCGCAGTGACAGACAAAGACGCCGACGCGCGGGTCTTCGTTGCCCACCTCACGCTCTGCCGGAAAAGTCTTCTCCCTGCTCAGCTCACCGCGGGCGGGCGCGAGAATATCGGCCACGGCAGCGGCGGCCGCGGAACCTTCCAGGACCGACTGGGGAATATCTTTGGGACCGGCAAAGGCGCCGCAGGTAAAGATCCCTTTCTTTGAAGTCGAGACCGGGGAGAAGTCCGAGGTGGCGACAAAACTGTCGCTGGTCAGCTTTACTCCCGCCATATTGCTGAGTTTTTTCACATGCTCGGGTATCTGCAGCCCAACCGAGAGCACCACCAGGTCGAAATACTCTTCCACCTGACGCCCTTCCTCATTGATGTAGTGGAGGCGCAGATCACCGGTGTCCCCTTCGGGCTCGACCCCGTGCACCCGGCAGCGCACAAACCGCACACCGGAATCTTCCTTGGCCCGCTGATAATAACGATCGAAATCCTTACCGTGGGTCCTCATGTCCATCATGAAGATCGAGGTGCGCAGTCCCGGCACATGATCCTTGGCCATTACCGCTTCCTTGATCGCATACATGCAGCAGACCGAAGAACAGTAGCCGTTACCGCATTTGTTCTCGTCACGCGAACCGACGCACTGCAGGAAGGCCACCTTGGTGATTTCCTTGCCGTCGGAAGGGCGGATCAGGTGCCCCTCGGTGGGGCCTGAAGCGGACATGTAGCGCTCGAACTGCAGCGAGGTGATCACGTTGGGATAGCGGCCATACCCCCAGACGCGGGCCGCAGACGGGTCGAAGGCTTCGAAGCCGGGTGCCATGACAATGGCCCCGACGTTGACCGTATGCATTTTCTCGGTGTCTTTGAAATTGACCGCATCGGCGGGGCATATCTTTTCACAGATCCCGCACTTGCCCTTGGCAAGCATGATGCAATTGCGCGCATCGATCTGGTACTTGAGCGGTACAGCCTGGGCATACTTGACGTAGATGGCTTTACGCGTGCCGGTGGCGGCGTCGTACTCGCTGTCCACTTTCTTGGGACACTTGGCGGCGCACTCTCCACAGGCGATACATCTCTCCATATCCACGTAACGCGGATGTTCTTTTACGGTTACATCGAAGTTGCCCGCCTCACCCGAGATGGCAGCAACCTCGCTCAGCGTCATCAGTTGTATATTTAAGTGCCGACCGCACTCAACCAGTTTTGGCGCGATAATTCACATCGAGCAGTCGTTGGTCGGAAAGGTCTTGTCCAACTGGGCCATCGCTCCGCCGATGGCTCCCGACCTTTCGACCAGATAGACATAGTAGCCCGCATCGGCCAGATCCAGCGCTGTCTGCATACCGGTTATACCGCCGCCGACGATCATCACCGACCCGACTTTTTTCGTATCCAGCATGGTGTCTCCTTTTATCAATATGAGGGGACAGATTTAAATCTGTCCCCGCTTGCGTTCTGTCCCCGCCAGTTCTAGTGGCGTTATTCTCCGACTTCCTCGGTCTCGATCTCTTCCTGCTTCTGACCCGGAAGGACCAGGGAATCGGCAACCAGTTCCCAGAGATATTTGACTTCGATACCGAGATCGTATTCCTGATTGAGAGATTTCATTATCTGATCCCTGCAGTTGTGGCAGGGGGCGATCACCAGTTCTGCACCGGTCTCCTGGAGCTGCCGGGCCTTGATGCGGCCGTAGAACACCCGCTCGGGGGCGAACGGCATGGCCCAGGCGCCGCCTCCGGCACCGCAGCAGTAATTGGATTCGCGGTTGGGCTCCATCTCCTTGTAGTCGGTGGTGCACTTCTTGGTAATGATCCGCCCTTCTTCGTAGTAGGCGACCCCGAAGGCTTTCATGGACTTGCGCCCGTAGTTGCATGGATCGTGGTAGGTGGCACGCAGGTCATGCCTGCTGGCATCGAGCTCGATACGGCCTTCCTTGATGTATTCCATCAGCAGATCGAAGACCGAGACGATCTTGAACTCGTTCAGTGCTTCCGGAAACCATTTGTTCAACCCGAACCGGGTTGCGTAGTAGGCGTGGCCTCATTCGGGCAGGAGCAGCACCTCGCATTTGAGACGCCGCATATTGTCGACGATGCGCCCGACCACTGTTTTCATGGATTCATCATCACCGGAGAACAGGCCCCAGTTGACTCCTTCCCAGTTCTCCGAGGAGATGGTCCAGGATTCCCCGGCGGCGTGAAAGATCCGCCACCAGTATTTCATGTCGTCGGGCTCGGCAAACGGTTCCTTGGAGTTGACCGTGACCAGGACTTTGGCGCCGACCACATCGATCGGTGTTTTGAAGCCCTCGAGCCCCTCTTCCTCGAGTTCCTCCCCGAGTTCCTCGCAGAGAAATATGAAATCATCTTTGGGGATACCGAGATTATTGCCCCGCTCCAGGCAGGTCACTACACCCTTGTGGATCGGTCCGGGCACCAGGTCGCGATCTCTGAGGCCGCGCAGTCTGCGCATCAGCGCCATGATCTGCACCCCGGCCGGACAGGCATTCTCGCACTTGGCGCACATGGTGCACTTCCAGGGCCAGTTGGTGTCCTTGAGCTCATCTTCGAGACCGAGTACCGCCATTCTTATTATCTTCCTCGGATCCAGGCCGTCGACGCCGGCAATCGGGCAGGCGCTGGCACAGGTGCCGCAGGTCAGACAGGTGTCGGCCCAGTTGGTGTCGGCGTAGATGGTTTTTTCGGTATGCCCAAGTGCCATGGGTTCCAACCGCTGGCTGTCTTCCTCGAGTTTACGGATCTTTTCCGGATCCACATAACTCGAGGGCTTGATGTGCGGCTGGCGGCCGAATTTCTCGCAAAGCAGCTGGTAGTCCTCGAATTTCATAAGGTACTTGCGTCCGGGTCCTTCCTTGGCCGGGAGGGTACCGGAATTTATCCAGTTCCTTATGGTATTTCGATGAACACCAAATTCTTCAGCCATTTCGCTGACTCTAAACTCATACATCATTGATGGTCACCTCGTGTGCTAGTTTTGAACAATCCTTAATATCTGCTCACATGCCTTGGTAACTGCTGATTTCATCGACTCGGTGAGCCCCGGTTCGATCTCCGCAGGGATATATTCGGCCTGGGCCGCAAGTATCGTCACTCGAATGGACGTGTGTGTTTCCAATTCCTGCAGGAGATTGACCGTGGGAAACTGGTGGAGGGAAAAGTCATGGATTTTCTTGGCCGGTATGGAAGAGGAATCGATGCAGAATACTTCTCCGGGAACCTTGCCCTCGAAATCCACGGCATCGAGAATAATGATGTGATCCGGCCGGCCTTCTTCGCTGAGCAGGTAATCGAACAGGTACTCACGGACCCCGGTCATCGCATCGATGGCTTCCGCCGATGCGGGCAAGGCCGCGTCGGAATTAAGCTTGTCAACCACCGCCGGGCCGAAGCCGTCATCGCCCATGAGCGTATTACCGCAGCCAAAAATTACCGTTGAAATCATATCTGGTCGTGTTGTGCAAAAGTTGCATAGCCAAAAAGATGCTACAACCTAGCACCCGCACTGACCGAATTCAAGAAAAATTTATTGGTATTTTAACGGATTCTGATGAATATCAGACAAGATATTGAAATGAATTAAAAAAGACATGTACGACATTGTAGTCTCGCCGGTCCGGTTTCCCTCTGAATGGATGCGTCCCAGGCCACCACACAGGTAGTGCTTAGTAACCTTCCGGGTTCTTTCGCTGCCAATTCCAACTGTCGACGCACATTTGGTCGAGGTCAAATTCTGTTTTCCATCCCAATTCCCGCGCTGCTTTGGCTGGATCGGCATAGCAGCTTGCTGCATCACCGGGTCTTCGCGGGGCGATACGGTAGGCTACCGATTTACCGCTGGCTCGCTCGAATCCGCGGATGACTTCGAGCACCGAATAACCACGGCCGGTGCCGAGATTGTAGACGACGACGCCGGGATTGTCGGCCAGTTTTTCAAGTGCTTTGACGTGTCCCCGGGCCAGGTCGACCACATGGATGTAGTCCCGCACACCGGTGCCGTCGACGGTGGGGTAGTCATCGCCGAATACGGACAGCTCCTCGAGTTTACCCACCAGCACCTGGGTGATATAGGGCGTCAAGTTGTTCGGAATGCCGGCGGGATGTTCGCCTATTTCACCGCTGGGATGGGCCCCGACCGGGTTGAAATAGCGCAGCAGGGCTACATTTATTTGCGGGTGGGCCCGGTTGATGTCGCGCAGGATCTCCTCGGTCATCAATTTAGTCCTGCCGTAAGGGTTGGTGCAGGATAGCGGCGCGTTCTCCGGGATGGGGCTTTTTTCAGGGTCACCGTAAACGGTGGCTGAAGAACTGAAGATGATGTTGCGGCACCCGTGCTCGAGCATGACTTCGGTCAATGCCAGGGTTGATATCAGATTGTTCTGATAATAGAGCAGCGGCTTCTCCACCGATTCACCAACCGCTTTCAACCCGGCGAAATGGATCACCGCCTCAATCGGTCGTTCCGCCCCGGTAAAAACGGCGGCCAACTTCTCCCGGTCGCGCACATCGATGACCACCAGCTTGATCCGCTTTCCCGCCAGCCGTTCGACCCGTTTCAGTGACTCTTCTTTGGCATTGCCGAGATTATCGACCACGGTAATCTCGTATCCCAACTCGAGAAGTTCCAGGCAGGTATGGCTGCCGATATAGCCGGCACCGCCGGTCACCAATATGTGTGTCATGGTTGAGTTATCCCTCCCTACGACGCCGGATCCATTTTTTCAGGCCCGATCCGGCCCAAGAATGTGCCTGGCCGATCCAATGATGCGTGGTTACCGGCTGGACCCCGTTTATTATAGATCATCAGCTCCGTCATTGACTCGACTGGTAATCAAAATTATTCTGCTCAGGTAAGCCGCTCGACCGCAAGTCGGGCGGCGTACGCCGCACCATAGTCCGAAGTGGTCTTTCGGGCAAGACTAATTCAAACATCAAAGGAGACACCATGCCCTATGTCAACATCCGGGTGGCCGGAACCCTGTCCAAAAAGCAGAAAGCAAAAATAAGCAAAGGAGTTACCAAAGTCATCTGCAAAGAGACAGGCAAGCCCCCCGAAGCAGTACTGCTGATGGTTGATGAACTGGACCGCGACAATGTCGCCAAATCCGGGAAACTGCTGAGCAAATCCTGAATCGATGGAAGCAGCCCGGCGTATCGCCGAACTCACTAAAGAACTCAACGAGCATGCCTATCGCTACCATGTTCTCGACGACCCGCTGATTTCCGACGGGGAGTACGATCGGCTCTTCCAGGAGCTGCTGAAACTGGAAGAAGCTTACCCCGACCTGGCGGCCGAGGATTCTCCCAGCAGAAGGGTCGGGGGAGTTCCGCTTGACAAGTTCGAACAGGTGGCGCACCGGTTGCCGATGCTGAGCCTGGAAAATGGATTCTCCGACCAGGATCTCAGGGATTTCAGCCTGCGGCTGGAACGCTTTCTGAACGAACCGGTGAGCAGCGGCTTCTCAGCCGAGCCCAAAATGGACGGCCTTGCAGTTGAACTGGTCTACGAGCAGGGCCGGCTGGTCACGGGCTCGACCAGGGGGGACGGCATTATCGGCGAAGATATTAGTGCTCAGCTCAAAACCATCACGGCGATCCCTTTGCGTCTGCTGCGCAGCGACATTGACCTGCTCGAAGTTCGGGGCGAGGTTTACATGGAAAAGCAGGGCTTTGCCGATCTCAACAACAGCCAACTGGCCCAAGGACTGCCGCCTTTTGCCAATCCACGCAACGCGGCGGCGGGATCACTGCGGCAGCTCGATCCCTCGATAACCGCCCGGCGGCCTCTGAAATTTTTTGCCTACGGAGTTGGTGATCCACAATCGACCCCTTGCGCCAGCCAGACCGAGCTGCTCGACTATCTCCAGCAGATCGGTTTTCCCGCCTGCCCCCACAACTCCTTCTGCATCGATATCGATGAGGTAATCAGCCGATTTGAGCGCCTGGCCGCGATTCGCCACCAGCTCCCCTATGAAATCGACGGCATGGTGGTCAAAGTAGATGAGCTTGGACTGCAGAACCGACTCGGGGTCAAGTCGCGGGCGCCGCGCTGGGCCATCGCCAGAAAATTTCCCGCCACCCAGGCTACCACCACACTGACGGGGGTGGAGTTCCAGGTGGGGAGAACCGGCGCCGTAACCCCGGTTGCCCTGCTGGAGCCGGTCAATCTTGACGGCGCCACGGTGAGCAGAGCGACCCTGCACAACCAGGGTGAGATCGATCGCAAGGATTTGCGCGTCGGGGACGCGGTTCTGGTACAGCGGGCCGGCGATGTGATACCAGAAGTGGTCAAACCGATCGTTGCCCGCCGCAGCGGTCACGAGACCCCGATCACGCTGCCAAGCCGCTGTCCGGCCTGCGACAGCGAATTGATCAAGCCAGACGACGAGGCGGTGACCCGCTGCCCCAATCTGCAATGCCCGGCCCAGCTGCTCAGGGGGCTGGTCCACTACTGCTCCAAGGCGGGCCTCGACATCGAGGGACTCGGCACGCGTTATGTCGAGCAGCTATACGAGGAGAAGATCATTGGCGAGATCGCCGATCTCTACACCATGGACAGGGAGGTGTTGAAAGACCTCGAAGGCTGGGGCGAAAAATCGGCCGATAACGTGCTGGCCGCCATCGACCGGGCCCGGACACCGCCGCTGGCCGATTTCATCGCCGCGCTGGGCATACGTTTCATTGGTGAAAACAGTGCTTCGCTGCTCGAGTCTCACTTCGGCTCCATGGACAAGCTGGCTGGAGCCACCGAGGAAGAGCTCCTCGAAATAGACGGCATCGGCGATCAGGCGGCCCGCAGCCTGGTCGACTATTTTGCCGATGAGAGAATCATAGAAATGTTCTCCCGCCTCAGCCAGGCAGGCGTCTCACCGGCATCTGCGGAGAAAAAAACAGACGACCTCGCCCTGTCGGGTGCGACCCTGGTATTCACCGGCAGCCTGACCAGGCTTTCCCGTGACGAGGCCAAGAAACTGGTCAAAGAACACGGCGGCACCATTGCTTCCTCGGTTACCAGAAAGGTGACCCATGTGGTGGCCGGTGAAAAGGCCGGCTCCAAGTTGACCAAGGCCAGGGAAGCTGGAAAGACTATCCTTTCCGAGGAGGAGTTCCTCACTCTGATCGGCAGGGAGCAGCAATGAGCGATAAACTGTTGTGAAAATGAGCAACAATCTAGTAATAAGCTAGAGAGTATTCAGTGAGTTGTGCCAAGCTAAGATACAGAGATGGTCTTCGCTTATTCCCTATTGAGTAGTGCCGCTGAATCGTGCGGCAGGACGAATTCATCTGCTTCAGAACAGAAATTGAAATTGCCAGAGTACGTCTGGCCCGCCGAATAAGCGGCAGCCATGGGAGCCGCTCCCATTCGGCATGAGATACACAACCCCGTATCAATAAAAGGAGAGAACCATGAAAAAACTACTTCTGTGTACGCTAGTGGTGTTTTTCGCTGCAGTTCAGGCCGCCCAGGCAGCGACGCCGAAAGATACCCTGGTGATCGCCAACGCGATTGATGACATCATCACCCTTGACCCGGCCGAGATTTTTGAATTCTCAGGCGCTGAATATGCAGCCAACACTTACGACCGGATGATCACCTTCGATGTAGACAATGTGAGCGACATCTCTGGAAATATCGCCGAGAGCTGGGAGATTTCCGAGAACGGCATGGTCTACACATTCAAGATCAGAAAAGGAGTGACTTTCGCCTCCGGCAACCCGCTCACCGCAGACGATGTGGTCTACTCCCTGCAGCGGGTGGTGATTCTGGACAAATCTCCCGCATTCATTTTGACTCAGTTCGGCTTTACCCCAGAAAATGTCAAGGAAACGATCAAAAAGATCGATGATTTCACCGTGGAAATCACCATCGACAAACCCTATGCCCCGACCTTTTTTCTTTATTGCCTCACCTCCACGGCCGGCTCGGTTATCGATATGAAGGAAGTCCAGACCCACGAGAAAGACGGTGATATGGGCTACAATTGGCTCAAGACCGCCTACGCCGGCTCCGGCCCTTACATGCTCAAATCGTGGAAGCCGTCTGAAACCCTTATCTACGAACGCAACGACAACTACTGGGGTGAAAAGGCAAAAATGAAGCGGATCATCACTCGCCACATTGCCGAATCAGCCACCCAGCGCCTGCTGCTTGAAAAAGGCGATGTGGACATTGCCCGCAACCTGGGACCGGATGATCTCAAAGGGATGGCCAACAACCCGGATGTGAAATTTCGTAAAAAAGCCAAAGGCGCTATCTGGTATCTCGGTCTGAACCAGAAAAATCAATACCTGCAGAAACCCGAGGTTCGTCAGGCACTCAAGTACCTGATCGATTACAAAGGTATGGAGTCCACTATTCTCGACGGGTCTGCCACCATCCACCAGGCCTTTCTACCCAAAGGGTTCCTCGGCGCCCTCGAGGAGACCCCGTTCTCCCTTGACGTCGACAAAGCGAAGGCTCTGCTCAAAGACGCTGGACTCGAAAACGGCTTCA
>CBFCWR010000087.1:0-9947 GCA_965601575.1 uncultured Desulfofustis sp.
TCATACGACACGGGCTGGAGCAGGGCATCAATTACATCGATACCGCTGACTGCTATATGGGCGGTAGAAATGAAAAAGTGGTGGGCAAGGCGGTGGCCGGCATCCGGGACCGAGTGGTTATTGCGACCAAGGTGCACATCTCCAGCGAGTCGAGGATGAGAAAATCGGTCGAGCGCAGCCTCAAATCCCTTGGTGTCCAGAGCGTCGATCTGATGCAGCTCCACAACATAAGGTCCAGGGATGAGGTTGTCCGCAAGGATGTCCAGAGGGTCATGAAGCAGCTGCAGCAAGAGGGTAAATTCAGATTCACCGCGGTCACCACCCACAGCAATCAGGTCGAGGTGCTCGAAGCGGTGATCGAAGACGGCTTCTACGATGCCGTTCTGGTTGCGGTCAATTTTCGTTCACCGGATAGACTCTACGACACCATCAGACAAGCTGCCGATGCGGGCATCGGAATTATCGCCATGAAAACCCAGAACGGCGGCTACACCGACAAAGATCTGCCAGAGTTGACCCCGCATCAGGCGGCGCTTCGCTATGTCATCCATAAGCCCGGCATTCATGTGGCCGTGCCCGGCATGCTGAGCAAGAAGATGATCGCTGAAAATCTCGAGGCGACAACCAGAAAAGCAGATCTTGCCGACGTCTTCAGACTGGAACATTATCAGAAGGAATTGGCCGGTCGCGCCTGCTCGTTCTGCTCCAGTTGCCTAGATCAATGCCGCTATGGAGTCGGTGGTTTGGATGTGGCCAGGACCATGATGTACCTTGAAGGCTACCGGGATAAAAAGCTCGCACTTGCCAATGGCAGAGAAGTCCTGGCGAAGATCACGCGCTGTGCCGACTGCAGAGATTGTACGGTCACCTGTAGCCAGGGCATCGATATTCAAGCTTCGGCACACCACATCCGTCGTCACATCGCCTGACAATCAGCCTGTTTTCCGGGTACGCTTGAAAGTGTCGCGAGTACTTGACACAGCTATTCTAAGAAGTCGCTCTGCCGGCATGGTCAGCTGGACCAACGCTTGACTGGCCGGCCCTGACCTCCGGAATTCATCAGACGATTCAAGCCAGCCCCATGCTGCTGCCAGTTTTCAACCATTGAGGAGCTGATTTTGACTACACATCGGGAACGAATCTTGAGGGTCATTGCTGGTGAGATGGTTGATAAAATACCGTACGTACCCAGGATCGATCTCTGGTACAACGCCAACCAGCGCGCTGGTACCCTCCCTGAAAACCACCGTGACAGGAGTGCGGACGAAATATCTCTGGCCGAGGGCTGGGCTCTGCACAAAATCGTGCCGGAGTTTCTCAAACCCGACAGTATAGAAGATATCGTCCACCGCGGCCTGGGACTGTTCAGCCTGAAAGAATATACCTACTCCTTTACCTTCTCCTCCGACATAGATATCAGAGTCGATGGCGATATCGACCATATGCGGGTCACCTATGACACGCCGATTGGCTCCGTCAGTGTGACCCACGGCTATACCGAGGAAATGAAAGATGCGGGCGCTTCGGCTCCCTGGATCCAGGAACATGCCATAAAAGGCCCCGCAGACTATAAGGTGCTGGCCCACATCTTCGCCAACATGACTTTTCAGCCAGATTACCAGCGCTTTACAGCCTGGGAGTCGACGATCGGCGAACACGGACTGGCCCTTGAGTCCACTCCTGCATTAAATGCCGGCTCGCCCATGCACTTTATCCAGAAAGTGCTGATCGATGCGACCGAGTTCTTCATCCACTATCATGATTACCCCAAAGAAATGGGTGAACTGGTCGAGGCTCTCGAGCATTGCTACCATCAACTGCTGCCCATTCTCGCCGATTCACCCGCCAAGGCGGTGTATTGGGATGCCAACGTGGACAGCATGATCACCTACCCGGCCTATTTGGAAAAAGATCTTTTGCCCTGGTGGCAGAAGGCGGCGGAAGTCTTTCATGCCAGGGACAAACTACTCTTTATTCACCCCGATGGCGAAAATAACCTTTTAATGGATCTGCTGGCCGACTGCGGTGCCGATGTGTGCGAGGCGGTGACCCCCTATCCGATGACCAAGGTTGATATCAGTGAATACTACGCTGCCTGGTGTCGGTCGGAAAAACTGACCATCTGGGGTGGCATACCGGAGTCAGTGCTGTTGGAAAAATCGACCAGTGACGAGGATTTTGAGGCCTATCTGGACCATCTCTTCAAGGCAATCGCCCCTGGGAAAAGATTTATCGCCGGCATCGGTGACACGACCCCTCCGGGAGCCAAATTCGAACGGCTCATCCGTATTGGCGAGCGACTGGAAAAAGAGGGACGGCTGCCGCTGCAGGCAGGCGGTGCAGTCCTTTTGTCGGCCGAGCAATTGGCGCGATCCGCACACGCAGGGGGAGCCCGTCCTGCCGAAACCATATCATCCGGGCTCGCTGGCGGATCCCCGGCGGAACTCGATGAACCACTGCGCCGTATTCAGGAGGACGTGCTCAAAGGCGATAATGTTGCCGTCAAAGAACACATACGCAGCGCATTGGAACTGAACTACAGCCCCCGGGACATCCTCGAGCTGGGAATGCTCTCGGCAATGGAAGTGATCGGCGGACGGTTCAAGGATGGAACCGTCTTTATTCCCGAAGTGCTACTCTCCGCCAGGGTCCTGAACGAGGCCTTACCGCTTCTCGAGCCGCTGCTGTCCGACGGCGAAAGCCTGCACAAGGGTAAGATTCTGATCGGCACCGTTCATGGCGATCTGCACGATATTGGTAAAAACCTGGTGAGCACCATGCTCAAGGGTGTCGGTTATGAGGTTGTCGACCTGGGGATCAACGTTGCGGTGGAAGAATTTGTCAATCGGGTTGCCCGCCACCGGCCTGATATTCTCGCCGTATCGGCACTGCTTACGACCACCATGCCGCAGATGGAAAAGGTTATCGATGGTCTTCAGAGTGCAGGTCTGCGCTCCAACACCCTGGTGATCGTCGGCGGGGCTCCCGTAAATGACAAATTTGCCCGTGACATCGGCGCTGATGGCTATGCCCGGGACGCCGGCGAGGCCGTTGAGCTGGCCAGGAACCTGCTTGCCCCACATAGCGACTCATAAGCCGGCAGGTACTGGTCTTCCACCAATCAAACAGCTATCCTCCAGCCCCTCGTTCATGCTCCAGCAGCACCCTCTTGAGCTCCACTCCCGGGGCAAAACCGCCGATCCGGCCGCCGGCGCCAACCAGCCGATGACAGGGAATAAAGATGGGCAGCGGATTCCTGTTGGCGGCCTGGCCGACCGCCCGGGCCAGATGCATATTGCCGAGCGAGGCCGCGAGTTCGCCATAGGTCAGGACCTGTCCATAGCCGATCTCTGACAGTGCGCGCCAGACCCCCAGCTGGAAATCGGTTCCGGCCGGCAGCAGGGGCAGGTCGAAGCGGGTGCGGCTCCCCCCGAAATACTGGTAGAGTTGGGTGCGGGCCTCTTCCAGAAGAGAGAAAGCATCGCCTGATGGCGTGGAATCGTTGTCCTCGCCTTCTCCCCCGAACCGGACCGTGTGGATGTAGTGTTCATCGCCCCCGACGGTGAGCGGCCCGACCATGGTGTCGACCACGATATGGTGCAGCGGCAGTTTTTTGCTCATAGCGGTTCTCAGATTCAATTTATCAAAACCGATTGCTCAATGATGAGCCGATGATGACATTGTCTCAAAAGGTGATATATTCGATTTACGTTAAGAATAGATTAAGTTTTTCCTGTTTCACATAATTTACCATGAAGGACACGCTGCACAAAAAACTTAAACCGATTAGCGATGTGCAGTCGATTCGCGGTGTCGACCTGCCGGTGGGCCTTGAATTCAGACAGCTGGTGGTCACCGGCCCGCCCGGGTGCGGTAAGACCCACTACATAAACAGGATCCGCGGTTGGCCCAACGAAGGCTATCTGGATTTGACCAGGAAAGGCTGGTGGAAAGATCGCAGCCTGATCTACCGTCCCCGGGAAATCCATCTCGGCATTCCCTATGAAGGCATCAAGGACGCCCTGGCGGTGTTCGACCAGGAGTGGCTCGATCTCAAAGCCGATGACCTCAGAATTGATTATCCCCGCATCAAAATTCCCCCAAAGAATCACTCCAAGTTATCCACCAACTGGCGGGACCGCTACATCTTCGAATTTCTGTTGCCCGAACCCGAAGTAATTTTCGAGCGTAGGGTGAACCGGCAGAGCGAGGGCTATTTTCCGGTGGATGCCAATCTCGATCTCGAGACGGTGGTCAGACAAGTCGATATCTACAGCCGTATCGCCCTGTTTCTTCACCGTGCAGGCATGAATGTCTACATCCGCAGCGACCTGACCCAGCCCCCCATGCTGATCAGCGAGAAGGGGGATGTTGCCCTGCCGCCCTGGGCGGTCGAAACGGTCGAGCCGAAACCGAGCCTGAAAACCGTTGACGGCTGGAGACAGATGCTGGTTGGCCAAACCATAATACCCTGGTTCACCGTCAGCCAGGAAATCCAGAACCTCACCGAACCGTCCCGCATCCCCCACGACGGCAAAAGCCTCGAAATCATCCTGAGCCGTTTCCACTTGAGACTGTCGCCTGAAATCCCCCTTGGCGCCAGGAAGAAATATCTGCGCCGCAATAAGGACTGGATTATCAGGAAGCCACAAACCTGCAGCGATAAGCAGATTCGCGGTTTTGCCCGACTGAAGATGGGCGAAACGGTGACCCTGGGTAGGGCCAATAAAGCCTACAACGATATTTTCAATTTCAAGAAGGAGGTGGGCAAGCGCCATGCCTCCATTACCAACCGCAAGGGAGATCTGATCATCCGGCCGCTGGAGAAGGACAAACCGGTGAAGATAGTCAGACTCGACGATCAGGACACCCGCGAACAGATGGGTGACAATCGGGTCGAGGCGATGCGTGAAGTACGCGACCTTTTTGGAGGCAGTGTGTCGGAGCTTGAAGGGCCGGCAGCCCTCAAGCTGATACAAGAGGTGAATGGTATTCTCGCCGACCAGCCCTTCCGACCATTCGATCGTAACAAATGGCCCGGCGGCCTGCTCGAACTGGACGATGGTCCCTCGCCGGTGATCATCGGCGACCTCCACGGCCAGGTGGACAACCTGCTGAAAATTCTCACCGAGAACTGCCTGATCCAGGCCCTGCAGGACAATCGGGCGGTGCTCTGCATCCTCGGCGATGCGGTGCATAGTGAGGATCTGGGTGAGATGGAGAATATGGACAGCTCGATTCTGATCATGGACCTGATCTTCACCCTGATCAGAACCTTTCCCGCCAACGTCTTCTACCTGCGTGGCAATCATGACAGCTTCAGCCCGGATCTTTTCAAAAACGGGATCCCCCAGGGCATCCTGATGAAAAAAGCTTTACAGGAGAAAAGAGGGCCGGCCTATGTTGAACAGATGCAGAGATTCTATGATCTGCTGCCCCATCTGATTGTCACTCCATCCGTCATAAGTATGCACGCGGGCCCGCCGCGTCTTGAAACCACCAAAAAACAACTGGTCAACCTCACCAGTCGCCCTGAATTGGCCCGCCAGCTCACCCAGAACCGAATTAAACGGCCCCATTATCCGGCCGGTTACGGGAAAACCGAGATCAAGGCCTTGCGCAAGGCGCTGGGGGTTGCCAAATCCACGCCGGTGATCGTCGGTCACACCCCGTTGGATCCCTTCGGGTCGATCTGGCAGAACGTCGGTTCCATTAAGAATCACCACATCGTCTCCAGCTCCCATCTGAACGGGCCGGGAGTGTTCATCCGCATCAAGGGCAAGATGATTCCCCTCACCTATCCTTATGAACCGCTTACCAAGCTGATCAACCGGCTGAAAACCTAACTACTAAAAATATCCTAACCAAATCTTAATATTTCTCCATAATAGCCGCTGCCAATGGCATTGGCGCCGGTTCTTTCTTTCCAGCCTGAAGATTGACTGCCAGATTTCGATTTAACACCACATTATCCTTGAATTTTACCCCCTGTATCTGCTAACTAAATCCTAACTTTTCCCTAATTAGTTTGCGTCCTTAAAACGAGAGTTTTCGTTTCAAGATCGAGGCGTGCGAGTAATTTACCCAAGGACAGATGACAAGGTCAGGGATAAGATTTCGAGCACAACTCTGATGAAACCGGGCTTTATTTCGGTTTCATCGCTTAAAAAGATTGGACGAAATAGCCGTTTTACAAAGTTGTCCCGAGGGGGATCCATGGATATAAAATCGACCACGCCGCTCTCCGGCCTGTTCCGGACCTCGCCGTTCAAGCCGGTGCAGGAACATATGCGGGTCACTTTCTCCTGTATCTGTTTCCTGCCGCCGCTGCTCGATGCGCTCTATCGAAAAGACTACCCCCAGCTCAACGAGTTCGCCCAGGAGATTGTCAAACTCGAATCCGAAGCCGATACCATCAAGCAGGCGTTCAGGGAAAAACTCCCCAACACCCTGCTGCTGCCGGTGGACCGGGAAGATCTGCTCAGTCTGATCAGCGACCAGGACAGGCTCGCCGATTTGACCGAAGAAATAGCAAAAACTCTGAGCTACCGGGACATGGTGGTTCCGGACCCTCTCAAAGACCCGCTCGACGAACTGCTCGAGGGGACCATGGAGATCTCGGTTGCCGCCAAGGATATGATCGAGCGTCTTGACGAACTGCTCCAGGTTGGATTCCGGGGCCGGGAACAGGAAAAGGTATCCAAAATGATCGCCGGCGTGCGCCGCAGCGAGCACAATATCGACAATATTATGCACCGGATCCGCAGGCAGCTCTTCGAGTGCGAAAAGGATCTCGACCCGGTGGACGCAATTTTCTGGTACCAGCTCATTTCGTTGATAGGATCCCTGTCCGATCAGGCTGAAAACGTGGCTGACCGCCTCCTCCTTTTCCTCTCAAAATAGACTGACACCATGGAAATAATTGCGGCCTACGGAACGGCATTTGTGATCTTAGCGATCATCTTCGGTCTCTACATGACCTGGGGCATTGGCGCCAACGACCTGGCCAACGCCATGGGTACCTCGGTGGGGGCCGGTGCGGTGACCATCAAGCAGGCCATCGCCATCGCCATCATCTTCGAGTTTTCCGGTGCCGTTCTGGCCGGCGGGCACGTCACCAGTACGATTAGAAAAGGCATCATCGACCCCAGCTCGATTATCAACTCACCGGAGATCCTCGTCTATGGCATGCTGGCTTCGCTGCTGGCCGCCGCCTTCTGGCTCATGGTGGCCTCCTGGAAAGGCTGGCCGGTGTCGACCACCCACTCTATCATCGGCGCCATCATCGGCTTCGCCATTGTCGGCATCGGGCCGGATGCGGTCAAATGGGGCAAGGTGGGCAGCGTTGTCGGCAGTTGGGTGGTGAGTCCAGTTGTCGGCGGGACCATCTCCTTTCTTCTGGTGATGAGCACCAGGAAACTGATTTTCGATACCGAGGATCCCCTCAAGAACGCCAAACGGTTCGCTCCCTGCTACGTGTTCCTGGTCGGTTTCATCATCTCCCTGGTAACCATGTTCAAGGGGTTGAAGCATCTGAAGGTTGATCTTTCCGTGCCCCAGAGTTTCATGGTGGCGGTGGTCATTGGGCTGATTACCGCCGGGATCGGCTGGTATTTCATCAGACGCATCGAAGCTGATCCGACTGCAGACCGCGAATTTCATTTCGCCAGCGTCGAGAGGGTGTTCGCGCCGATGATGCTCTTTACCGCCTGCGCCATGGCCTTCGCCCACGGTTCAAACGATGTGGCAAACGGCATCGGTCCGCTGGCGGCGGTGGTGAGTATCGTCGCTTCAGGCGGCGAGGTCATGCAGGAATCGGAACTGCCCATCTGGATTCTGCTGCTTGGCGGCGGGGGAATCGTACTGGGTCTTATCACCCTGGGTTACCGGGTGATGCTCACGGTCGGCAGGAAAATCACCGAGCTGACGCCGTCGCGCGGTTTTTGTGCTGAGTTGGCTGCAGCGACCACGGTTGTGATCGCCAGCCGAACCGGTCTGCCGGTTTCCACCACGCATATTCTTGTGGGGTCGGTGCTCGGCGTGGGCCTGGCCAGGGGTATCGGCGCCCTGGATCTGCGCGTGGTGTTCAACATCATCGTCAGCTGGCTGGTGACCTTGCCCGCCGGCGCCATCATGGCGATGCTGTTCTTCTTCACCCTGAAAGGCATTTTCAGCTGATCAGTTACCGGTGCGCGCCATGTAATCCTTCCAGATCGGTGCGGCGGTGCGGCCACCGTTCTCGCTTTTGCCGAGGCTCTGATTGCGGTCATGGCCCACCCAGACACCGGTTATTCTCTGGTTCTGAAAGCCGATGAACCAGGCGTCCCGGTTTTCATCCGAGGTGCCTGTTTTGCCCCCGACACGTCCCGAAAGCCCTGCTGCCCTTTTACCGGTCCCCCGACGGACCACCTCCTGGAGCATCATCCGCATCCGGCCGGCGCTTTTACTGCTCATCACCGTGCTCTTCTTCGGCTGGTGGCGATAGATTGTCTCCCCGCCATGGGTCTTTATCGAGCCAATCAGGGTCGGCAGCGTGTAGGAGCCGTCGCAGACGAACGGCAGGTAGGCCGCACTCATTTCCAGCGGCGAAACGTCGACGGCCCCAAGCGCCAGTGACAGGTCAGGCGTCAGCTCGGTTGTGATGCCGGCCCGGCGGGCCAACTGGTGGACCGGCTTGACGCCTGTTTTCTGCATGGTCTTGACGGCGGGGATATTGTAGGAGTAAACCAGCGCACGGCTCAAACTGACCCGACCGTAATTCTTCCCCGAGAAATTTTTAGGCTGCCATGAGGTGCCGTCCGCCCCACGGATCGACAGGGGCTCGTCGAC
The DNA here is from genome assembly GCA_965601575.1 of uncultured Desulfofustis sp. Lineage (GTDB taxonomy): Bacteria > Desulfobacterota > Desulfobulbia > Desulfobulbales > Desulfocapsaceae > JABDQA01. The sequence continues at coordinate 8,830 of CBFCWR010000087.1, forward strand.
AATGATGGTATCGGTGGCCCAGCCTGTTTCCAGCGCGGCGCTGTAGACCAGCGGCTTGAACACCGAGCCGGCCGGCCGCTTGGCCTGCACCGCACGATTGAACTGGGTGGAGGCGAAATCAGTGCCGCCAACCAGGGCCCGGACCCGGCCGCTGCAGCCATCCAGCGCCACCAGCGCCGCCTCGGGTGCCCCCTTTCCCCCACCGTTGCGGGCGGCAACTGCAGCCACTCCGGTCCGTACGGCCCGCTGTCCCTCCTTCTGGGCGCGCTGATCGAGATTGGTAAGGATCTGCAGGCCGGCGTTGCGCAGGGACCCGCCGATCATCTTTTCAGCCCGTTTTTTAACCACCTGTAGATAGTAGCCGTTTGCCCCCCTCTCACCGGAGGAGCGCACCAGCGTGGGAGCAATGTTGTAGGCCGCCTTGGCCTCGGATTCACTGATGTAGCCGTCGGCCGCCATGCGGTTGAGCACGTAGCGCTGACGCTGATGGGCCTTGTCGAAATGGTCGATTGGCGAATAGCGGCTCGGGGCCTGGGGCAGGCCGGCCAGCAGGGCGATCTCGCCCAGGTTGAGTTCCGAGGCGTGTTTACCGTAATAGGTCAGGGCCGCCGCCTCGACGCCGTAGGCTCCTTCACCGAGATAAATGTGATTGAGATAGATGTAGAGAATCTCGTTTTTGGTGAGCAGCCGGTCGATGCGCCAGGCCAGGATCGCCTCTTTGAATTTGCGCAGATAGGTCTTTTCCGGGGTCAACAGCAGCCCCTTGGCAACCTGTTGGGTTATGGTCGATCCGCCCTGGCTCTTGCCGCCCTGCCTGATATTGTTGATGAACGCCCTGAGTACCGAAAAGAAATCGAGCCCCGGGTGTTCGTAGAATCGGCCGTCTTCAGCGGCCACAAAGGCTTTGGGCAGCAAAGGCGGCATCTTGTCGAGCCCGATGACGATGCGGTTCTGGGCCGCCACCCGTTCGACCACTGTACCGTAGCGATCGAGAATCAGGGTTGCCTGCGGCGGGTTGTACTGGGAGACGTCGCGCATACCGGGGATGTTGAGCTGGTCGAGCGCAAACAGCATCACCCCGAGAAACATGGTCAGGACGATGCCGACCCCGAACATGA
>CBFCWR010000088.1:0-9941 GCA_965601575.1 uncultured Desulfofustis sp.
AAAAAAGGATCATCGACTGACAATCAGACTGCTGCATCCGGCAAAACTAAGAGTAACAACGGTAACAAAGGCGGCGCAAAGAATAGCTCAAGCAACAACGGTAACAAAGGCGGCAATAAAAGCAATTCGAGTAACAACAGTAATAAAGGCGGTAAAGGTAACGGCAACAGCAAAAAGTAAATAAACAAAATCGACTATGAAGCCTCTTTCTCAGCGGATACGGGGGCTTCACTGTTATCAGCGTAAACATTTTTAATATCCCTTAATTGATCATTGGCTTGCAGTCGCTAAAACAGCTCAACAAAAGTTGTGAAATTCTCAGGACTATTCACTATATTATAGACGTATAGCGGTTCTTTTGAGAGTTTGAGCACTGGAGAAACTATCATGGCCATACAAGTAACACTGCTCCAGGCAGGCCAGGCACTGGTGGTCCAGGGTAACGTCAGGGTTAAGTCCGCTGATGGAGTCACAAAAGTAATCGAGCCGAACAGTCAGATCTTCTTGGGTGACCATATTGATACGGGGAGCGGCGGTGCGGTGTCGATAGTATGGAATGACAGCAATGCCACCCAACTGGATCTGGGGCGAATGAGCTCGATGACAATTGATGAGGATGTCGCTGTCGGAACCCCGCCTGATCTTGGTGATGTGGCGGTGGAGGGTGGTGTGGTGGCCGATCTGTGGCAGAACTGGGAGTCCTATGAACCACTGGCGCCAATTGACAGCATTGCACCCGACACTGGCGAAAGCCCTGCCGACGATGGTGGAGCGGCAGATGCCATTCCCGGTCTGGACAGCTCATCAGAAACTTTCACTGCCAGCGGCAGTGGTGACGACGGGGGCGGTTCCATAGACGATGAGTTCGATATGACTAATTTCATTCCGCCGCCGGAGGATGCTTCCTAGCGTAGTGCCATTCGTCCAGTAATTCCTGGACTACCGCATAATATGAAACGCCGGTCAGCAATCGCTGACCGGCGTTTTTCTTTATATTTCTGAATCTTATTGAACGACAGTTAGAGAATATTACTGGCCAGTTCCGCGAGCTCAGAGCGCTCGCCTTTCTTCAGGTCGATATGGGCATAGATGTGCTGGCCCTGCATCTTGTCAATCAGGTTGGAAAGTCCGTTGGAGCGGCTGCCCAGGTAGGGGTGGTCGATCTGATTGATGTCCCCGGTGAAGACTACCTTGGTGCCCTCGCCGGCCCGGGTGATGATTGTCTTCACCTCGTGTGGGGTCAGGTTCTGGGCCTCGTCGACGATCATGTACATGCGCACCAGGCTGCGGCCGCGAATGTAGGCAAGCGGCTCGATGGTCAGCTTATCCTCGTCGAGCATTTTCTGGAGACGCTGGAACATCTCGCTTTTCTCTGGAAACTGCCCGCGGATTACACCGAGATTGTCGTACAGGGGCTGCATGTAGGGACCGATCTTGGAGGCGATGTCGCCGGGCAGATACCCGATATCCTTGTTGGAAAGCGGCATTACCGGCCGGGTAAGCAGGATCTGCCGATACTTGGAGCGGGTTTCCAGAGCTGCGGCCAGGGCCAGTAGAGTCTTGCCGGTTCCGGCTTTGCCGGAAATGGTGGCCAGCTTAATATCGGGGTTGAGCAGGGCATGCACGGCGAACGACTGTTCCGCATTGCGTGGGGTAATACCGTACACGCTGTCCTTGTTCACCCGACGGATGAAAAACTCGTTCTCCATATCTCCCGGAGCAAAGGAGGCCAAAGCCGATTTCCGGCCGTTGCGAAGCACCATGAATTCATTGGGCTGCAGCGGGGTCTCCGGGGCATAATGAGCGGCGGGAATCTGGCCTTCATGCTCGTAAAGTTTCTCGATGAGGCTCGACTCGACATTTTCTTCGTAGCGGCAGCCGGAATAGAGCTGATCAGGGTTGCGGACATGGTCAGTGGTATAATCCTCGGCCAGCAGATTGATGGAGCGGGCCTTCATCCGCAGGTTCACGTCCTTGCTGACCAGGATAACCTGGTGGTCTTGCTGATCTTTTGAGACATGATAGGCAATATTGAGGATCCGGTGATCAGGGTTGTCCACATCGGGAAAGACCCCTGCCAGATCAGGGTGCTGATCCTTTTCCAGGCGAACTGAAATCCTTCCTTTCCCTTCTCCAAGCGGCAAACCGCCATTGAACAGTTTGTTGGCGCTCAACTTGTCGAGTTCACGAACGAACTCACGGGCATGAAAATTGACAGTCTGGGTGCCTTTTTTAAACTGGTCCAACTCTTCGAGCACAATTATGGGGAGAATAATATCGTGTTCGTCGAAGTTGTGAATACAGGTTGAGTCGTGGAGAATTACGTTGGTATCGAGAATAAAAATCTTTTTGTCTTCGGGCATGGTGGTGGTGAGAAGAAAATTCTTTTGAATGAAATTGATTGCTTAAGTGTTTACACGCATGCTATTTGATCGCTACCACCTCCCGCATGACCTTGATTTTTTTTAGGGCAAACCTCACCCGTTGAAGTTCCTTTTACAGAAGTTACTCTTCCTACTTATACCAGAATTGTCTCGTCCATGTAACGTTTTCGTTTATTTTCCTTCAATTTTTTGGTGTCGACTATAACCAATCCATCAACACAATCATTGAAGGCCGGGTCGATATTGAAGTCGAGAAAGACCACCCCGCCCGGCTCGCAAAGCTCGGTATACTGCTTGTAGAGCGGTGGAATAGTAGTGCCGAGGTTGGCGAGAAGTGACTTGAGCTTTTTAAAGTCAGCCTTGTAATCTGTACCACAGAACTCTTTTTCCAGTGCAGCCAGAGGTTGTGAAAAACTGAACGGGTTACGTGAATAGGAGAGTCGTGAATCAGGGGAGAAGTAGAGTTTCTAAAAATAAATCAACAGTTCCTTGGCCATCCCCGGCTGGGCATTGGAGATGGACACCGGCCCGAATAGATAGCGGAAATGTCCATTATTGGCCAGGTAGGCACCGATGCCATACCAGAGATAATCGAGGCTGCGTTTGCCCCAATAGCGCGGTTGGACGAAGCTCCGTCCAAGTTCGAGACCGTTATTGAGAAATCCACTCCTGTGTGCTTCGAGTTTAAAAAGAGAACCGGTGTAGAGCCCTTCCACACCTTTCTCGGCTAACACTCTGCCGGCATCGACGAAGCGATAGGCACCGGCGATCTCGAGATCGTCCTCGTCCCAGAGAATGAGGTGCTGGTAATAATGATCGAAATGATCCAGATCGCGGCGCCTGCCGGTTCCCTCTCCAACCGCTCGAAAACTTAGTTCGCGAAGCCTGCCGATCTCACGCAGCACCGGTGATGATTGGGCCGTCTCGAACAGGTAGATGGCCTTGCCGTCAGGGGTCCGGCCCAGCATAATGCCTTCACGTACGGCTTTTTTCAGGTCTGTCTTGCGCTCCGGCCTGGCAATGGCTTTCTCGGTGGTAAGTAGTGCCGATTTTCCCACACCGATGCGGTAGAGGTGACGCTTGAACAACTCGATCTTCTCTTTGTTGCGGATCTGAAGCCGATGATAGGAATCATAGGGGATGATCGAGCCGATCTTGATGGAGATCTGTTTCTCACGCTGGTTGAACATCTGGCCCACCAGCATCAGTGTGGAGAGCGGTTTGGCAACGAGTGAAGCGAGGTAGAAAGACGGTGAATTATGTCCACCGATGTGTACCGGCAAGATGGGTGCCTTGACCCGCTCGGCCATTTTCAGAAAACCCTGGTGCCAGGCACCGTCTTTAATACCGTCGAGTCTGAGCCGCGAAACTTCGCCGGAGGGGAACATGATCACCGCTTCTTCCTTGTCCAGAGAGTGATTAATTCGCCTGATATGCTCTTTGGTGCTGGAACCGGTTAACACCCTGACTGGAAGAAGCAGCGGTTGGAGGGGCTCCACCGACATGAGCAGGTCGTTGGCCACCACCTTGACGTCTGAGCGCACCTCATGAATCAGTTTGAGCAGAGCGAGGCCATCCAGGGAGCCGATTGGATGGTTGGCGATGATAACTACCTTGCCCGTGGGCGGTATGTTCTCTCGATCGCGGTCACTGACGGTGTAACTGAAGCTGAAATATTCGAGTGCCTGCTCGACGAATTCGATTCCCTTCAGGTGGGGATACTCATCGGCAAAATCGATAAAGGCCTGCTCGTGGAGGGCACGCTTGAGCAGCCACTTGACCAGCGAGGAAGTGTATTTGCGTTTATTGAGTGCCGGATAGTGCTCGGCTATGACCTGATCAACGCTGAACATTTCGATAGCATCTTGCACTGCGATAGATAATGTACCCGGAACGAAAGATTATGCCCGATGCCGAGGGCATTCCCCGTGCTTCGCGCCACAGCTGCTCGCACGCTCTGCACACTGTGGAGGATCCGGATTAGACTAATAATAAAATAAGAATAAGGAACGGTTACGCAAGAATCACACAATTTGCCGACGTCAAAGGCCCTACTATTTAGAGAGGTGCAGGGTTTTTAAGGTAAACAATGATTTGAATGCGCTGATTCCTATTTGTAGGTCAGTCGGATTTATTCTACCAGAGACTCAGCCGCTCATCATAGTGGGCAGCACCGTGACAATACCCGGAAAGACGGTGATCAGGACCAGCGCCACCATGATCAGGAGGAAAAATGGTATCGCAGCGGCAGCAATCCGGAGGATGTTCATCCCTGTCTGGCCTTGGATAACAAACAGGTTAAAGCCAACGGGCGGGGTAATCTGAGCCATTTCAACAACCAGGACTATGAAGATGCCGAACCAGAGTGGATCTATCCCGGCCTGCTCGACCATGGGCATAATCACTGAAGTGGTCAGGACGACAACTGAGATGCCGTCGAGAAAACAACCAAGGACGATGAAGAAGACGGACAGGGCAGCGAGCAGCGCATAGGGCGAAAGCCCCAGGGTGCCGATCCAGGTCGCCAAAAGTCTCGGTATTCCCGTAAACCCCATGGCCACGGTGAGAAAGGCGGCACCAGCAAGAATGAAGGCGATCATGCATGATGTCTTGGTGGCCCCCATCAAACCATCGAGAAATGTCTGCTTGTTCAGGGTGCCGCTGAGTTTCGAGAGAAGCAGTGAGAGCAGTACCCCGACTGCGGCCGCATCGGTCGGCGAGGCGATACCTGTGTATATCGATCCAATGACCCCGAGGATCAGCAGGATGATCGGAATCAACCGGCGGGAGCGCCGCAGCTTTTCCCCTAGCGGCAGCTTTTCTGTCTTGCTTGGAATTGTCTCTTTATTGAAAATTGACCAGACCGCAACATAACCGACAAACAGCGCAACCAGCAGCACGCCTGGAAGGATACCGGCGATGAACAATCGGGCGATTGACTGCTCCGTGGCAACACCATAGACAATCAGGATGATGGAGGGCGGGATCAGCAGACCGAGAGTAGCTGATCCGGCCAGGGTGCCGATACTCATTTTCTGGGGATATTCTCGGCGGGAAAGCTCGGGAATCGTCATCTTGCCGATAGTCGCTGCAGTGGCAGCCGATGATCCAGAAACGGCGGCAAAGATGGCGCAGCCGAAAATATTGACGTGCAGAAGCCGTCCCGGCAGTCTGGTGAGCCAGGGCGACAGCCCGGTAAACATGTCCTCGGCCAGTTTCGAGCGAAAAAGAATTTCACCCATCCAGATGAACAGCGGCAGGGCCGCCAGGGCCCAACTGTTGCTCGATCCCCAGATGGTGGTGGCCATCACGTTGCCCAGTGGCGCTCCTGAAAAGAAGAAGATGCCCGCCATGCCGACCGCGAGCAGGGAGAAGGCCACCCAGATTCCACTGGCCAGAAGGCTCAGCAGAAAAACGAGCAGCAGGAAGGTCATGGTCAACTCACTCACCGCTGCCCTCCTGTTCATTTCCATGATAGCTCGGCGTATGGCCGCGGAGGAGGCCAATGAACTCGTCGATCAGCGCGATTGACAGAATAATGAGCCCAATCAGCATCGCCGTCTGGGGAATCCACAGCGGTATGGCGATCATGCCGGGTGAGAGGTCATGAAACTCGTAAGACTCTCTGACCAGAACAGTGGTGTACCATGAGAAATAGATGGATATTGAAGCGGCAACGAACACACACCAGAATTCAAATGCTCGGGCGATGCGTCCTGGAAGATGAGAGATCAGTAAAGTTACCCTGATATGCGCACCCTGTCGAAGGGTATGGGCAAGGGCAAGGAAAGAGGCTGCTGCCAGGAAGAAACCGGTAAAATCCGCATAAGAAGGGATAGTCAGTCCGATCGCGGTTCCGGTAATCAGGCCGGAAATACGATCAATCAGGTTTAAACACACCTGAGCAACGACCAGCGAACAGATCGCAGCAATAAAGAAAGCGGCTGCCCATCCGCTTGCCAGATAGAGCGAGTCGAGAAATTTTCTCATGAATTACTGGCGTGATCGGAATCCAGCACAGTGCTGCCAGAGAAGCAGGAGCAGGATCGAGATCCCGCTCCTGTACACAGATATCTATTTGAATGCATTCAACAGTGCTTCGCCATCCTTGCCGGCAGCTGTCTGCCAATCGGCAAGCATGGTATTACCCGCATCCATCAGCCCACCCATGAGCACCGGTCCAGGCGCAACGATATTCATGCCATTTTCCTTCATGATGGCAATTTTCGCGGCGGTTTCTTTTTCGCTCATTTCCCAACCGCGTGCTTCGGCTTTCTTGGCAGCTTCAAGTACTGCGGCCTGTACGTCTGCATCAAGCTTGTCAAATGCCGCTTTGTTGACGACCACAATATTCTTGGGCACCCAAGCCTGAATATCAGTGAAATAATCAACGAAGTCCCAGGCTTTGGAGTTGGCGCCTGTGGAAGGCGAGGTGATCATTGCCTCGACTCGACCGGTGGCGAATGCCTGGGGAATATCAGGTACTTCAACCTGGGTCGGGGCGGCCCCGACGGTGTTGGCAAATTTCTCCAGGGTGGCATTATACGCTCTGAATTTTATACCTTTGAGATCATCGACAGATTTAATCTCTTTCTTGGTGTAGAGTCCCTGGGGCGGCCAGGGTACAGAGAACAGCGGCATTAACTTCTGCTTTTCGAGCAGTGGGGTGATTATTGGTTTTTGCGCTTCCCAGAGTTTCATGGCTTCATTGTAATTTGTTGCCAGGAATGGCTGAGAATCAGCGCCGAATACAGGATTTTCATTGGAGAGCAGCGACAGGAAAAACTCCCCGATGGGAACCTGGCCGCCGCGAACCGCATTCTTAATTTCCGGATGTTTGAACAGCGAACCGGCCGAGTGGACTTTGATTTCCAGTTTGCCGCCTGTGGCCTGTTTCACATCTTCGGCAAACTGGATGATGTTTACCGTGTGAAAGGTCTTGTCAGGATAGGGTGTTGGCATATCCCAGGATTCGGCAAGCGCATTAGTTGCCAGGCCTGCAACAAAAAAAGTGGCGAGCGTGAGGTAGAACAATCTGGTGAGGCTATTCATAATGCACTCCTTTTCGGTTGAGGTTTGAGGGTTCGGGTGAGAAATCCCGCATGGGAACCATATCCTAGCACAAATATGAAATGGTTCAATCGTATAGTGGTTGAAATCAGGACAAGCGAATCATTTCAGTTTATAATAATCATTGTGAGGGAGACACAATAGCTATGGTGCCCCACATTCAATTCCTAACCTTCAGAAAGGGTAATAGAAGATGAAACTCAATTGCGATATGGGCGAAAGCTTCGGTGCTTATAAAATAGGCCGGGATGAGGAGGTCATGGCGCATGTGCACATGGCTAATATTGCCTGTGGAGCACATGCCGGTGATCCCATGGTCATGGAAAAAACGGTGGCTCTGGCCGTTAAATACGGGGTTACCATTGGAGCCCACCCTGGCTATCCAGATGTACAGGGATTTGGGCGGCGCACCATCGATTATACCGAAGATGAAGTGCGGACCATGATCATCTATCAAACGGGTGCCCTGGCGGCGTTCTGCGTGGCTGCCGGGGCCCGGTTGGGATATGTCAAACCGCATGGCTCCTTGTACAACACCATGATGGTGGACGAAGTTGTTCTGCATGCAGTTTTTCAGGCGGTGGCCAGCTACGATGCCGGAATACCGGTGATGATCCAGGCAACTCCTCGCTGGCAGCACCATGAAAAACTTGCAAAAGAGACAGGCATAACCCTTCTCTGGGAGGCATTTGCCGATCGTGCCTATGAGTCGGATGGCAGTTTGAGAAAAAGAAATCTGACCGGGGCGGTGCTGGGCAGTGATGAAATAGTCACCCAGGCTCGGACCCTATGCGAACAGCAGTGTATCGTCTCCACAGATGGCACCAAGCTGGAATTTCCGGTGGATGCGCTTTGTGTCCATGGTGACTCGGAATCGAGCATTTCAGTGATTTCAGAACTCAGGAAGCTGGTGGACTCTTATGAAAATTGAGGTGCTTTCCGAATTCAGTTTTCTCATCCGTTTCCCCGGGGACAAAAGTTCTCTGCCGGAACCGGAAAAGCTGGGAATTGCAGCCCAGTTACTCAGAGAGGCCTTTAACGGACAATGGGTCGAGATTGTACCGGTGTTTGCTGATCTCCTGGTTACCCTATCGGCAAAGTCCTTTGAGGGCAGTGAAAGTCCGGAATCGGTAATAGCCCGATGCCTTCAGAAACTGGAACATCAGAGTGAGGATTTGGGCGATCCTCGGCTCATCGAAGTACCGGTCTGTTACGATCCTGAATTTGGTGAAGATCTAGCTGATATCGCTCAGCGCGGTGGAATCTCGATGGACGAGGTCGTACGCCTGCATTCAGACGAGACATATAGCGTCTATGCCATGGGCTTTTGTGCCGGTTTTGCCTACATGGGAGATGTTCCCGAACCATTGAGGCAGCCGCGACGATCGTCCCCGCGAACCAGGATGCCTGTGGGCAGTGTTGCGGTCGCTGATTTCATGACCTGCGTCTATCCCCTGGCAATGCCGGGCGGCTGGCACATTCTTGGGCGCTGTCCGATTCCATTCTTCACCCCTGAAGACCAGGACAGCCCCACCCTGGTCAGGGCCGGGGACCAGGTGCGTTTTCATCCGATCGATAAAGACGAATATGACAGGCTGCGAGAAAAATGGCAAAATTGACAATTACCAGAGCTGATTTTTTTGCCTCCATACAGGACATGGGCCGCCGGCAAACCCAACATATGGGGCTTGCCCAGAGTGGTGTTGCCGATGAACATTCATTCTTCCGGGCCAACTATCTTGTCGGCAATGATCTCACAACCCCAGTAATCGAGATTATTACCGGTCTTTTCAGTATCACCACCGATGAACCGGTCACAATGGCCCTCACCGGGGCAGATATGGCCGCCACACTGAACAACATCCCCTTGTCTCCCTGGCAGAGTTTTGTCCTTATGCCGGGTAAGTTGCTGGAAATAAACAATTCCAAAGGAAACGGAATATACGGATACCTGGCGGTGAAAGGCGGCCTTAAAATCGATCTTTGTTTCAACAGCGCTTCTACCGTGGAAATGGAGCAGTTGGGCGGCTATCAGGGAAGAAAACTGGCGGTGGGGGATGAGTTGGAGACAGTCCTGGATCGCCCGTTGTGCCCGACTCTTTCGACCCCTCCAGACCAGATCCCGCAATTTGACCGGCCCCTCACCCTGCGTATCATGCCTGGCTACGATTATGACTCATTTCCTGACCAGGCAAAGCAGATTTTTCTGTCCAGTGAGTACAAGGTAACCACCAAGATGGACCGCACTGGTATACGCCTTGAGGGCCCTCCAATAATCTGGGGACAGGGCGATATCCTCAGCAAACCGGTGGCGCTGGGAGTAGTGCAAATCACCAACGATGGGGCGCCGGTAGTATTGATGAAGGAACGCCAATCCACTGGGGGATATCCCATGATGGGCGTTGTGTCGCGTTTGGATCTGTTTAAACTGGTACAGGCCTTTCCCGGCACATCGGTTTACTTTGCGCTGGCCGACCCGCTCAGGCT
>CBFCWR010000089.1:0-9904 GCA_965601575.1 uncultured Desulfofustis sp.
AACGGGGAAAACCGGCTGAACAAAATACGCGTTGTTTAACCTGGGGCAGAACCAGAAACGGTTACAAATCGAGCAGTCCTGTTCTGGAGATTAGTCGGACTGTTGAAACTCAAGTGGCCACCTCTTCTTAAATAGGGTATCTGATGTAGATAGAGGAGGAACGGTGTTATTTTCAGGTTTAAAACCGATACGAGTGCTCAGCTTGCAGACAATTTCTTAATATCTCATCAAGGTCCTCACATCGTTGGTTTTCTCATATCATGAATGAACGGAGGAGAAGATTGTGAAGGTTCCATTCCTGAGCCTGTTTTTTACTAAAACTCCTTCAAGAGGTTTATTTTCTCCTTTCAGCTTCAATGTGCACAAATCCCTCGTCTTTGCTCTTGCTGCTCTTCTGGTCATATTCATTCCGCACGACCCTTCAGCAGCCTCACACGAATCTCAGACAACTGGGATCCTAAAAAAAGCAGACCGGCAGGACAGTGCGCAGCCAACCCTTGATTTGAGCCCTGAGGAATTGCAGTGGCTCAGGCAAAATCCTGTGATTCGTGTGCACAATGAAACCGCCAGCCCTCCATTCAACTTTGCCGAACATGGAAAGCCAAAAGGCTTTTCCATCGATTACATCGAGCTGCTGGCGGACAAAATAGGAGTGCAGGTCGAGTTTATCACAGGACCTTCATGGGATGAGTTTCTGGGTATGATGAAATCTGGTGATCTTGATGTCATGCTCAACATTGCCAGAACCGATGAACGAGAAGCGTATCTCAAGTTTACGCCTTCTTATGTCACCCTGATTCAAACGCTCTACACGCGAGATGATTTTCCGCTGGTCAGCTCCGTGAAGGACCTTTACGGCAAGACCATCGCCGTACCCAAGGGCTTTTATATTATTGAGCTGCTAAAAGACCACCCGGAAGTCATCATTTTAGAGGTCCGCGATCTTGTCGAGGCAATGCACGCAGTGTCAACCGGCAAGGCGGACGCACTCTATGATCTCATGCCTGCAGTGAACTATCTGCGTCGTACCCTGCAGATTACCAACTTGAAGGTGGGAGGCGATCTGGGTATCGAGGCGAGTCGTCCCATGCCGCTCCACCTGGCCGTTTCCGCCGATCGATCCATCCTTGCAGACATCCTGGCCAAAACCATGAATCAAGTGCGGGATGAGGAGTTCCAAGAGCTGTACGACAAGTGGTTGGGGGAGACCAAGAATTTTTTCCAGGCTATTGATTTGACGTCTGCAGAGCGACGCTTTCTCGATGAACAAAGTGTGTTCACACTGGGAGTTGATCCGCTCTGGTTGCCCATCGAATCTCTTGATCAAAATGGTTTACACCAGGGGATAACCCACGACTTCCTGCGCATCATCTCAGCGCGGTTGGGGATCGATTTTGAGCCGCAAAAAGGGCTGTCATGGGCGGGGGTGATGTTCGGGGTAGAGAGCGGTATAATCGATGTGCTCGGGTCGGTTACCAGGACTTCGAAAAAAGAACAGTTCGTTGATTTCACCGATTCCTTTATAAGCCTTCCATTAGTGGTGTTCACTAAAAGCGATCATCCCTATTTACATGGCATGGATGATCTTCAAAAAGGAGTAACCGCTATTATCGAAGGATATGCGGTAGAGGATTTTCTTGAAGAGGACCGGCCGGATCTGAAGCTCATCAAAGTTGAGAATATCGAGCAGGGCCTGGGGGCCGTCTCTTCTGGAAAGGCTGACCATTATATCGGTGCCTTGATGACCACGAGTGATGCGATTCAGAGGTTCGGTTTCACCGATATCAAGGTGGCCGGCGAGACCCCTTATAACTATGAGCTGCGCATTGCGGTAAGGAAAAATATTCCCCATCTGCGGAACATTCTCCAAAAAGGACTGGCTTCAATCTCAGAAGATGAACGTAGCGCCATATTCAGCAAATGGCAGTCAATCCAGTATGAACACGGGTTTGACTATGATCTGCTGTGGAAAATCGGCGCTGCGGTTCTCTTCGTTTTGGGCCTGGTTGGTTACTGGAACAGGCGTCTGGGCCGGGAGGTTTCCGAGAAGCAGGCTGCTGAGCTTAAAATGAGAGGGATGGCAGATGCATCCCACGATGCCATGATCATGATTGACGAGCAAGGCATCGTGGTGTTCTGGAATGCAGCTGCCGAGAGGATGTTCGGCTATTCTTTTGAGGAAGCGGTAGGAAATGAGATGCATTCCATATTCGCTCCCGAGGAGGTGCGCGACTCGGCCAGGGCTGGAATAAAAATGTTTGGCCAGTCGGGAGACGGACCGATCATTGGCAAGGTTATCGAGCAAATGGCGTTAAGGCGCGACGGTCGGCGCTTCCCAGTCGAGATCGCGGTCTCTTCTTTTGAACTCTCCGGCAAGTGGCACGCGGTGGGATCGGTGAGGGATATCACCGATAGGAAGCAGGCTGAAGAGGCGCTCAGGGATTCTGAAGAGCGGTCCAGGCTGGTACTCGAATCAGCTGCTGAAGGTATTTTCGGGGTCGACGAGAAAGGATGTCTTCTGTTCATCAACTCCGCCGCCTGCGATATGCTGGGAATTTGCGATACGGACACTATCGGCCAGTCGGTTCACGACCTGATTCATCACTCTTATCCTGACGGAACGCACTATCCCGTGGAGCAGTGTCCGATGTTCAAGTCATTTACCAATGGTGAAGTCTACGAGATTTCCAACGAGGTTCTCTGGCGCAAGGATGGAACCTCCTTCCCGGTCGAGTACTCCAGTGCACCGATGAGAAATGGAGAAGTGATAACTGGTGCGGTTATTACCTTCCGCGACATTACCGTACGTAAACGACTCGAGACTGAAATGCTGGCCGCCAAGCGGGAGGCTGAGGTACTCAGTCGCGACTTCAGCCATTTTCTTGAATCAACTTCCGATCTTGTCTATCTGAAGGACATCGACCTGCGCTACCGAGCCTGCAGCAAGGAGCTCGCCATGCTGCTGGGGTATGATGACTGGCATGCAATCGTCGGTAATACCGATGAGGAGATCAAGAAGAAAGACACGGCCATCCGTTTTGACCCTGAACCTGAACTTGAGGTACTGGGACAGGGCAAAGTGCTGAGCCTGACGGAAGATTTCATTACCAGGGCCCACCAGAAAGGCATGGTCAGCACCATCAAGAAACCGTTGATCGATGACCAGGGCGATGTCGTAGGCATACTCAGTATCTCTCGTGATATCACCGAATTGATGCAGGCCAAGCAGAAGGCTGAGGAGGCGACCCAGGCCAAGAGTGATTTTCTGGCAAATATGAGCCACGAGATCCGCACTCCGATGAACGCCATTATCGGCATGTCCCACCTTGCCCTGCATACAAACCTCGATAGAAAACAGCGAAATTACATAGAAAAAGTCCATCGCTCGGCCGAAGCCCTGCTTGGAATTATCAATGACATTCTCGATTTTTCCAAAATTGAGGCTGGAAAACTCGATATAGAACTGGTCGACTTCATGTTGGAAGATGTTTTTGATGATCTGGCCAACCTGGTGGGCCTGAAAGCCGAGGAGAAGGGGCTCGAACTGTTATTCGACCTGCCGTCGGATCTGCCCTCCGCCTTAATCGGAGATCCGCTGCGCATTGGCCAGATACTCATAAATCTCGGCAATAATGCGGTTAAATTCACCGAAAAAGGTGAAGTGGTCATTGGTGCCTCCGTCGTCTCCGAGACGGACACCTGGGCGGAATTGCTTTTCTTTGTCAAGGATACAGGCATCGGCCTTACGGGTGAGCAGCAGGAAAAATTGTTTCAGTCATTCTCCCAGGCTGATGCATCAACTACCCGTAAATATGGGGGTACCGGACTAGGGCTTGCAATCTCTAAAAAGCTTACCGACCTGATGGATGGCAGCATATGGGTCGAGAGCGAGAAAGGTGCCGGGAGCACATTCAAGTTTGCTCTGAAACTTGAGAAACGGCGGGGCTGTGTCGCCAGGCGCCGTGTAATTCCCGCGGAACTTGAGTCATTCAGGGTTCTTATTGTCGACGACAACGCCACCTCCCGTGAAATCATGGACTCCATGCTGAGCAGCATGGGATTCCGGGTCGATCAGGCAGATACTGGTGAGCAGGCGATCAGCCTGATCGAAAAAGAAAAGGGCAATGACCGGTACAAGCTCTTAATGGCCGACTGGAATATGCCGGGCTTGGATGGTATCGAGACGATTCGAAAACTCCAGACTAAAATCTCTGCCGCTGAGATGCCGCTGGTGTTTATGGTAACCGCGTTTGGTCGTGAGGCAGCCGCAGAAGCGGCGCAAGACATAAAAATCGACACATTTCTGAGCAAGCCGCTCACCCCTTCTGCACTGTTTAATGCCCTCGTCGTGGCGCTGGGTCACGAAGTGCCTGCAGAATCAAGAAGTCAGCTTCAAAAAGGTTCCGCCTACGAGTCTATCAGGCGCTTGGCGGGCGCGAGGGTTTTGCTGGTCGAAGATAACGAGGTGAACCAGGAACTGGCGGTGGAATTGTTGACCACCAACGGCCTCCTCGTGGAGGTAGCTAACAACGGTCGGGAGGCCTTGGACAGGCTTGCAAATGCAGATTTTGACGGGGTGCTGATGGATTGTCAGATGCCGATAATGGACGGCTACGAAGCAACCCGAGAGATAAGGAAAAGAAAGGAATTCATCGATTTACCGGTGTTGGCGATGACCGCCAACGCCATGGCCGGAGATAGAGAAAAAGTAATTGCTGTGGGGATGAATGATCATATCGCCAAGCCGATCGATGTGGATGAGATGTTTCGCACTATGGCAAAATGGATCACCCCTGCCAATCCGGTGGTCTCGCCTGTTGGCGAGGACTCAGACGAGGTGGTAATTCCTGAACTGAAGGGTATTGATACCGCAGACGGTCTCGCCAGAACTCAGAACAACAGTCGCCTTTATCTTAAGATTCTCAATAAAGTAGCCAGAACCCAGAAGGACTTTATTGCCCAGTTTAGTGGTGCCCGAGATGGCGGTGACTGGCAGCAGGCCGTCCGGCTCGCCCACACGCTCAAGGGTGTTGCCGCCAGTATCGGCGCTGCACAGTTGAGTAGATGCTGTACTATCCTCGAACAACAGGCAGAAGCCCATGATGTGCAGCAAGACGATGTCGAGGCGGCAGAGGCGGCGTTGAGAACTGTACTTGATTCCCTTTCCTTCCTGCAGACAAGTACGATATCATCTGAACCCGAAGGGCAGTTTGATCCGGATGCCCTGCAATCGGTGCTCGGCACGCTCATTGAGCAGCTGAAGGCGTTCGAGACTGGGGCGATTGAGACCATGGAGGCCAACCGAAAGTTATTTTTCGCAGACCACTTTGCCGCCCACAGTGAGGACCTGGAGAGGGCATTGGCAGGCTATGATTTCGAAACAGCTCTGGAGGTTGCCACGCAGTTGCAGCAATCCATAAAGACCATTGAAAGTGACCCGCTATCTGGAATCGACCGTGAGCACCTCACCACCGCAATAAGGCGCCTCCATACTCTGCTCAGCGGCTATGACACTGAGGCGGTTGAATATCTCGAAGGGCAAGAACAATTGTTTAAAAGCGCTCAGCTGATGCCCGAGTTTAAAAAGCTCCAGCAGGCGCTCGATAAATATGATTTTGGTATGGCGATTACCATTATCGAAACGGCGGCCCGGAAGATGAGTATCGCACTGTAAGTACTACAAAACTTCAACCCTAAGGAAGACACGAACAATGACTAGGAAAACCATACTGGTGGTTGATGATGCCCCTGAACACCTGGATCTTCTCGTTGGTCTGCTTAAAAAGGACTACACCGTAAAGGCGGCTGTAAATGGAGACATTGCCTTAAAAATAGCCCGTTCTCCTCATCCTCCGGATTTAATTCTTCTCGACATTGTCATGCCTGGAAAAGATGGGATTGAGGTGTGCGAGATACTTAAGAAAGAGGAGGCCACCGCCCACATTCCCATTGTCTTTTTGAGTGGTAAAGCACGTGGGGAGGACTGCGAGCGGGGTATGGAGCTTGGCGGGGCGGCTTACTTGAAAAAACCGGTTGAGGTGGAGAGCCTTTTTTCCGTGCTCGAGATATTTCTTCCAGACTGAGCGGAAGGCAGTATGCCAAATGATAAACAAACTATCCTGGTCGTCGACGACACCCCGGAGAACATCGATATCCTGGTGGGCACGCTCAAGGACAAATACCAGGTAAAAGCGGCCATAAACGGTGAGATGGCGCTTAAAATCGCCCGAGCCGAACCACCCGATATTGTTCTGCTGGATATAATGATGCCCGGGATTGATGGTTATGAAGTGTGCCGCCAATTAAAAGATGATCCGCAAACCACCGATATACCTGTTATTTTTATTACGGCGAAGATTGGCGTGGAAGATCAGATCAAAGGGCTGGAACTCGGGGCCGTGGATTATATCACAAAACCGATCAGTCCCCCCATAGTGATGGCCCGGGTCAAGACCCACCTCGCCTTGTACGACCAGCAAAGAGAGTTGGATCGGCAGGTGCGCGAACAGACCAGAAATCTGGTGATTGCCCAAGAGAAGCTGGAGATGTTGGTCAAGGAAGGACTGGCCCTGTCCAACGAGAAACAACTGGACAAACTCGTTACCCTCATTTTTCAGACCGCGCAAAAACTGGTTCACGCGGATGGAGGTGTAATGTATTTGATGGAGGGAGACGAACTGGGGGTGGAATTGCTCTCGCTTGGTTCTGAAAGCCTTATGCTCGGGGGACTTTCTGAATATCCGGCGCCGAGGGTGAAGATCAACCCGGCCATCACATCCTTTCTGAGCCAAGAATCCGTATTGCGCTCTGCGAGTGAATCTTTCAACAGCCGTACCATGGTTAAATCGGGGGAGGGGGAATTCACCCTCTTTCCTACCGGGCTGCCCGGAGAGCCTTTCGACTATCCAATCCGCTCGCTGGTTGCGGTGCCGATCATCACCCAGCGTGATGAAATATTGGGTGTAATCCAGCTCTTCAACCCGGGCCAGTCAGCCGTTGGTTCAAGCGGAGACGTTATAGACGATAATCCTGAAAAATTTATTGAATCGCTGGCCTCCCAGGCCGCGGTGACCCTTGATAACCGAAATCTGGTCACTTCATTAAGAGAATTGTTCGATGCGCTGGTACAGGTTGTCGCTTTTTCCATCGATGCCAAATCGCCCTATACGGGTGGGCATTGTACTCGGGTTCCCGCTCTGGCACAGATGCTGGCGCAGGCGGTACACGAAACCGAAACAGGCCCTTTGGCTGAATTCCAGCTAAAAAGCGATGATGACTGGCGTCAACTCTGGCTTGCAGCCTGGCTGCACGACTGCGGCAAAGTCTCCACTCCGGAATTCGTTGTCGATAAGGCGACGAAATTAGAGACCGTCTACGATCGTATTCACGAAATCCGCATGCGTTTTGAAGTCTTGAGGCGTGACGCACTCATCGAGCATTACCAGGAACTCATAGGGGACGAACATGGCGCTGAACTGCCGGAAAAATTGCAGCATGAATTACTAAAACTCAGGGAAGAATTCGAATTCATCGCCCGCTGTAACCTCGGTGGTGAATTTCTCAATGACGAAGAGCTGGAGAGACTGAAAAATCTGGGTGAACGCACTTGGTTGAGGCATTACAGTGACCGAATAGGTATTTCCGAGGAGGAACTGTGGCGCAAGAGTGCCACACTGGAACCCGATCTGCCGGTTGCCGAATCATTGCTGGCTGACAAACTTGAACACCTGACGGCCCGCACCCAAAAGTATGAAGATATTGCCGATGCGGAGGGCAATCCTATGCAGGTGCCTGAGCATGAATACAACCGAGGCGAAATCTATAACCTCTCCATCGGCCGAGGAACAATTACCGCTGAAGAGCGTTTCAAAATTATCGAACACACGCTCACAGGGTTGAACATGCTGAAGCAGATACCATTCCCGGAGAGTTTGACCCGGGTACCGGAGATAGCCACTGAACATCATGAAAATTTGATTGGAACCGGATATCCTTTCAGGAAAAAGAAAGAACACCTCTCAGTGGAATCACGAATACTTGCGGTGGCTGACGTATTCGAAGCGCTCACTGCCCGTGACCGGCCTTACAAGAAAGCCAATTCCCTTGCAGAGGCGTTGAGGATCATGGGGCGTATGCGCGATGAGCAGCACTTGGATGGCGACATCCTCGATATCTTTCTTCAAAGCGGGGTGTTTCGCCAGTATGCCGAAGGCTATCTCGATGCCGAGCAGCTCGATGTTGACGATATCAGCTCTTACCTGAGCAGCGCTGACTGACATACCACCCAGTAAACAGGGAGAAACTTGCATGCCGATGCTCGAATGGAACGATGATCTTTCGGTGAAGGTAGCCGAAGTGGACGAGCAGCACAAAAAATGTGTCGATATGGTCAACGAACTCTACGACTCAATGCGGAGCGGTTCTTCCGCCGAAACCCTTTTGAAAATAGTCGATGATATGAGGAACTACACCGAGTTCCACTTCACCACGGAAGAGAAGTTTATGGAACAGCATGAATTCAGTGGCCTGCAGGAGCACAAGCAGGAGCACGAAGAGTTCATCGCGAAGGTGGTTCAGGTGGAGGGGGATTGTCAAAGCGGAAAGGGTTCCTTGGATATGGAAGTGCTCAATTTTTTAAGCAACTGGCTGGTCACCCATATAAACGACACGGATAAAAAAATGGGGGAATTCCTGGCATCCAAGGGGGTGAGCTGATGTAATCCCGGCCATGTGACCCTCTCTTGAGTAGCG
Organism: uncultured Desulfofustis sp.; assembly: GCA_965601575.1. Taxonomy (GTDB): domain Bacteria; phylum Desulfobacterota; class Desulfobulbia; order Desulfobulbales; family Desulfocapsaceae; genus JABDQA01. Next base: position 8,752 of record CBFCWR010000089.1, read on the forward strand.
CCTCAACTGTGAGCTGCAGAATCAATAGTAATTGCCGTCATTGCAGGCTCATACTCACCTGCCCAGAGGCGACATTTCGTATAAAGAACCATCACCTGTGCAAAATAGTGGGGTCAGAAATGGTGGAGACAGAATTCAATTCTGTCTCCAGGATGTTATGCGAAGATAACGAGATACAACGCATACACCCAGACCGCGGCAGCGGCGATCAGACTCAGCAGCACCGCCGCACTTCCCATGTCCTTTGCCCGGCCGGCGAGCTCGTCATACTCCGGAGATACCCGGTCGACGATCGCTTCCACTGCCGAGTTGAGCAGCTCGACGATCAAAACCAGGCTGTTGACGCTGAAAAGCAGCAGCTTGATGATCCCTGATACCGGTATCAGTAAAATCACCACCAGCAGTACTGCGAAGACTATTGCCTCCTGTCTGAAGGCCTCCTCGTTACGGTAGCAGGCTGCGATCCCCTGCAGGGAATAGCGCAGGGCGCGGACCAGGCGGGCCACCCCTTTTTTTGACTTGGGTTTTTCCATAATTCCTGTGTTGAATGTCGACCGAACCCATCGCTCTGAAGCTGAGAAATGCGGTGTTCTGTCAACCTCGGGCTAATGCTTGAACGAGCGCTGACCGGTGAATTTCATGGCTACCTTGGGTTCGGCCGCGTTGCAGGCTTCGATGGTCTCGAAATCGCGCATCGATCCGCCGGCCTGCAGAATCGCCCCGACACCCTGGTTGATGCCCACGTCGGCGCCGTCCCGAAAGGGAAAAAAGGCATCCGAAATCATCACCGAGCCGGGCCGGCCGGCCTGATCAGTGCGCACCTGGGCGTCGATTTCTTTTTTTTCAGAGGCCGATCTTTCGCCTCTGGCAATGGCCATTTCGAGATCGGCGTAGGAGAGGTTGTAGCGGTCGAAACAGAGAATATCGCCATACTTGATGTAGGCCTTGTGCACGGCGATCTCGGCCACCCCGACCCGGTCCTGCTCACCGGTTCCAATGCCCACGGTGCTGCCGTCTTTGACGTAGAGTACCGAATTGGAGGTAACGCCGTGTTCCACGGCCCAGCCGAAAATCATGTCATCCAGTTCCTGCTCGGTAGGCTCCCGCTCGCAGCGGTATTCACGGCCCTTCCAGGTGGCGGTGGCGGGTTTCA
>CBFCWR010000090.1:0-9837 GCA_965601575.1 uncultured Desulfofustis sp.
TTTAGAAAAGGAGTAACTCTCCAGCCCTGGAAGCAGTAGTGAGAGCAACCAGACGACGGACAGGCGCCTCAGTTTTTCTCTGCTGAGGCAAAATTTGCGTATGGTGCCAGGAGTTCATCAAAATCCGCCACCGATGTGAATTCTTCGCAATAACGTGGGGGCTGCCTGGAACTTGGCTTGGCGATATGTATCAGGTGCTTGATGCCGTGGCCTCTGGCGGCCCTGAGAACGTTCACATTGTCGTCAGCAAAAAGGGTGCGTTCCGATTCGAACCCTATTCTCTTTTCCAGGATTTTCCAGAAAACCCTTTCCTCTTTGGCTCTGCCGAGTTCTTCAGCGCAGATTATTTGCTGAAAATAAGTTCGCAGATCAACCCTGTTCATTTTGATCTCGAGAGCGGCAGGATGGGCTGCGGTTACCAGGCAGACCTGTTTTTTCTGGCTTTGGAGGAATTGCAGAAAGTCAATGGCATGGGGATTCACATTGATGAGGTGTTCAACCTTTTTTTTAAGGCCGATGATGTCCAGGCCAAGCTCATCGGACCAGTAGTTCAAGTCAGTCCACAAGAGTGTCTGCTCCACCGAGCGATAACGGCGATAAAGTTCCTGCTGCGCCTCTCGTTCCTCCAGGCCGTTTTGTACCCCATAGACCTGCGGAAGGTACAGTTCCCAGAAATAATCATCGTAGTATTTATCGAGCAGGGTACCGTCCATGTCGAGAAGTACCGTGGTGATCTGCTGCCACGCCTGCGGTGTAATCGTCTGGCTAGTGTACATGTTCTTCTGTCAGCGTCTGCAATTCAGCAATTATCAGTTCGATGCGCTCGAACACTTCTTGGTCGTGTTTCTGGTCCGTTGTGACGATGAGTCTGGAATCCGGGGTCAACCTAAGTCTTTTCGGTCTTTCCGCGACCAGGGCGAGCAAATGCTCCGCTTTGATCGGTGTGTCGGCCATGAAAGAAAATACCAGATTTCCCGGGCCGCGCTCCAATTTTTCTATTCTGAGTGGGATCAATGCCTTTTTAATCGCCACCACTGCAAAGAGATTGTTCACCTCGGCGGGCAGGGGACCGAATCTATCCGCCAGTTCTTCCCGTAAATCGGTGTCTTGATCGGCAGCAGTTCGGCTCTGCTGGGCGATCCGCCGGTACATGACATAGCGCTGCTCTATGTCGGCGATATAGCTTTCAGGAATATAGGCCGAGACCTTGAGATTGATTTCGGGATCGAGATCATCACTGGGACTGGCAACTGCCTGACCGCTTTTCTGGGCCTTGAGGTCGGCCACTGTCTTCTGCAGCAAATCGAGATAAAGATCGTACCCGATCGCTGCGATATGTCCGCTCTGCGAAACTCCAAGCAGATTGCCGCCGCCGCGAATCTGCAGGTCGGACATGGCGAGTTTGAAACCGCCCCCGAGTTCGTTGTACTCCATGAGCGCCTTGAGCCGTTCACGAGAGTCTTTTGACAGGTGATCGACAGAAGGTACCAGGAGATAGGCAAAAGACTGGGTCGCGGAGCGACCGACTCGCCCCCGGAGCTGATAGATCTCGGCCAGACCCAACCGATCAGCTCTATTTATTATTATGGTGTTGGCACTGGGGATATCGAGTCCCGATTCAATGATGGTGGTGCTGATCAATACGTCTATTTTGTTGTTGACGAAGGCCACCATGATCTCTTCGAGTTCATTACCGGCCATCTGCCCATGGGCGACTGCAATACGGGCCTGGGGGACGAGTTTATGAACGGTTTGAGCCATACGATGGATGGACTTTACCCGGTTGTGGACGACAAACACCTGGCCGCCCCGCAGCAACTCACGATTAACCGCCTCCTTGATTACCAGATCGTCGTAGCGGGCGACGAAGGTTTTCACCGGGCGCCGGTGTTCCGGCGGCGTCGATATGACGGAAAGATCCCGAATACCGAGCAGCGAGAGCTGCAGGGTTCTGGGGATGGGGGTTGCGGTCAGGGTCAATACATCGACTTCGGCCTTGAACCGTTTGATCTTTTCCTTGTGGGCCACGCCAAATCGATGTTCTTCGTCAATTATCAGCAATCCGAGTTTGTTGAAACACACATCCTTGGACAGCAACCGGTGGGTGCCAATGACGATATCGATTGAACCCGCCTGGAGACCGGCGATAATCTCTTTCTGCTCCTTTGCTGATCTGAACCGGTTGAGACAGGAGATCTTCACCGGAAAGTCCCGGAGCCGCTCAGCGAAGGTTTTGGCGTGCTGCTCAGCGAGCACCGTTGTGGGCACCAGGATGGCGACCTGGCATGAATCCTCAACGACCTTGAAGGCGGCCCTGATGGCAACTTCAGTCTTGCCATAACCGACGTCACCGCAGATCAACCGATCCATGGGTCGGGCAGTGGTCAGGTCACTGATGGTATCGTCAATGGCTTGGTATTGCCCGGGCGTTTCATCAAAGGAAAATGATTCTTCCAGTTCTCGAAAGAATTCACCCGGCGGCGAAAATGCCCTGCCGTTGCGAATCTCTCTCTGGGCGTAAATATCGAGAAGATCCTGGGCGACTTTCCAGACCTCGTCGGACACTTTTTGCTTGGTGGTTTTCCATGATTGGCCGCCGAGTTTGTCTATTCTGGGTTCCTTGTCCGAGAGTCCCTCATAGCGACTCACCAGGTTCAAACGGTCCACGGGAACATAGAGTTTGTCGCTGTCACGATATTCGAGCAGCAGATAATCGTTGGTGATCTGCTGCAGGGATATGGTTTCCAGACCTCGATATATACCCAGGCCGTGCTCTCTGTGCACCACCACGTCTCCCTGCTGGAGCTGAGCGAAGGATATCGGCTCGCCGACAGGTTTGCTGGCCCGCTTTTTATAGCCGATTCTGCGCTCGCCAAAAAGTTCGCTTTCGGAAACCAGATGGAGTCCTTTCTCCTCCAGGCTGAAGCCGTTCTGCAGGGGATGTTCGCAGAGATAGACAGCCCGTTCCCCGGGCGCATCGAGCCGTTCGAGATCAAGCGGCGGGACCAGCACCTGGAAGCTAAAATCGTACCTGCCCAGAAGTTCTGCCAGGTTTTTACAGCGTTGGGCCGAGCGACAGAAGATCACCACCAGATCGCCGCGTTCGAGCCACCCGTCGAGCTGAGAGGCGAGCACTTTGAGCAGACCATGCTGCTTTCTGCTGTAGGCTATTTCCTGTTTGAGCAGCTGATGGTTGCTCGTCTTCAGGGTGAGAGGTGCAGCTTCATCAGCATAGAAATCAGTGATGCCAAACTGCTCGAATTGCTCCAGGGAGGGACCAAGTTGCGCCAGACCGACAAATAGTTCGTCGGGATCAATCGCCGGCTGTTTGTTCGTAACGGCGCTTTGGTAATTGCTCTGAATACGTTCATGAATGAGCGCGGCCTGGCCGCTGAGGGCCTCCGGTTCGATCAGCAGCACTCCGCAGCTATCGGGCAGGTAATCGAGTATGGTGGCAGTTTTCTGCTGGCTTTGGAAAAAGGGCAGGAAAAATTCAATACCGGCAAACCTTCGACCGCTTTTGATGCGCTCACCAAGTTCATGGGTTTTTTCAGACGACCAGTCACGCTTTTCGGCAACTTCGAGCCAGCGGTTGCCGAGTTGTTGCAGGGCTGCTTTGTCATTAACCGGCAGCACTATATCGCTGACGGGCAGAATCACCGCTTCTTCACACCGACCCTGGGAGCGCTGGCTGAGTGGGTCGAAGGGTTTTATCGACTCGATGAAATCACCGAAAAAGTCAAGCCGGATAGGGCTGTCGAGCAGGGTACCATCAGCCAGGTAGAACGGCGGTGGATAGATATCGACGACACCGCCCCGGACGGAAAAGTCGCCATAGCTCTTCACCAGCGAGACCGCTTCGTATCCCATACTGACGAGTGAAGATTGCAGGTCGGAGAGATCGCACTCCTCACCCTCCATGATCAACTCGGCGTGATTCTGGAGTTCGTATGCAGCCATCACCCGGCGCAGCAATGCTTCAATCGAGATCACCAGAATGTAGGGAGTGGTGCTCTCGGTGAGGTGAAACAGGGTCGATAGTCGTGATGCAGTGGTGTGCTGATCTGGGGAGAGTGGAGTATAGGGCGGAATTTCGTAACCCGGAAAGGTGATGACCGGACGATCCGCAAAGAGCGTGAGATCCCGTTCCAGGCCATCGATCATCTGCTCGTCAGGCACTATGCAGCAGACAGGTCTGTCGGGAGCGGCATTGGCGGCAAACCAACCTACCGCGGAGCCTCTCAATCCGCTGACAAGGCGGGCATTGTGCTTAAGCAGTGGTGCGTTTTCGGTCATGAAAAAAAAGCGCCGGCTGCGGAAGCGCAGCCGGCACCAGGTGCTGAATGATTTGGTTGATCGGTATCAGAACTGCCCTCCGACAGTAAAATCCCAGACACTTTCGGGCTCGTCTTCCAGGGGATCGGGGTTGTACCCCCAGACCAGGCGCAGCGGTCCTATGGGAGACAGCCAGCGAACCTCGACCCCGGTACCGATGGCGACGTCTCTGCCATCGTCGAAATCCACATCGGAGGCGATCGAATCACCCGCGTCAAGGAAAAGCACGCCGTAAAATCCCTGATCCTTGAGCAGCGGCAGGACGATCTCAGACTGTACATACCACATCTGGTCGCCACCGACGCGATCGCCGGTTTCGGGATCAATGGGGCTCACCTGGGCAAATTCATGTCCTCTGATCGTATTGATGCCGCCCAGGTAGAAACGCTCGTAAACCGGTAGTTTGCCATCTTCGTTCTCCCAGACCTGACCGGCGGCACCGAGAAAGTGGAACACCGTACCGTAGACAATGGGGAAATACCAGCTGGTGTTGGCCTCGCCTTTGGTAAACTGGGAGTCGCCCCCGAGCGGCCCGCCAGCGTACTTGAGCGACAGCGCATTCCGCGAGCCTTGGCTGGCACCGTAGAGGCGATCTCTGGTATCCCTGACAAAGGACACCTTGACTGCGGAGGTCACCGGCACATTCTGCGATTCCCGGATGATGAATGAGGCGTCGTCTTCCACATCGGTCAGCTCAGTATCGGTGTAGCTGTAGCTCTCGAACATGCGCCACCTGCCCCAGATCGGGTGTCCGAAGCGAACGGCACCGCCTTTGGAGTCCTTGGTATAGTCGTCATATTCCCGGGTCCAGTTGAACAGGTCGACACCGGTGGACACATTGGAATCGTAGATCCTGGGGTTGGTCCAACTCAGGTTGAAACGGCTGCTCCGACCGCCGATGTTGGCGCTCAGTGACAGGCGGTGGCCCATGCCCAGAAAATTGTTCTCGGAGATCTCACCCATGAGGATCACGCTGTCAACCGATGAATATCCCGCACCAATACTGAACTGACCGGTGCTTTTCTCTTTGACGTCGACCGAGACATTCATTTTGGATGGATCGAGCGCCGGTTCCGGAGTGATGTTGACCTCCTCAAAAAAATCGAGCCGCTGGAGGTTTCTGGTACTGTCTCTGATTCCCTTGGTGTTGAACACGCCGCCTTCTTCGATCTCAAGTTCACGGCGAATGACGTTGTCGCGGGTTCTGCTGTTGCCCTGAATGGCAATCCGGCTGATATAGACCAGGTCACCTCGATCGACGGAAAGGGTAATGTCGACGCGCGAACCCGATTCCGAAATATCCATCTTGGGCCGGACTTCGGCGAAGGCATAGCCCTGCTCGGCATAGTAATCCTGGATCTTTAAAATATCGTCGCGCAGGGTTTGGCGGCTCAGATACTCCTCGCTTCTGATTGCCAGCATGGACAGGAACACATCTTTCTCGCTGATCAGGTCGCCCTCGAGGTTGACGGTGCCGACTTTGAAGCGGGGTCCTTCTTCAATAATGAATTTGATGTAGAGCCATTCTTCTTCCTGGGTGATTTCCGGCTCACCGACTCTTGCCTCGAGGTAGCCGTTATTGTGGTAGAAGGCGACAATTCTGGCCGAATCCTGTTGGAGTTTGCCCTGGTCGAGCAGACCCGCCTCCGTCAGCCAGGAAAGGAACCATTTGGTCTTCGTTTCAAGGACATCTTCAAGATCGTCGCTGTCGAAGCTGGTATTGCCTTCGAAACTGATCTCCTTGATGTAAATTTTCTTGCCTTCTTCGATCACAAACCGAACGGCAGCGGTCTCGGGGGTGGGATAACTGATATTGGGGGTGACGGTGGTATTATAATAGCCTTTCGATTTGTACAAAGTCTCTATGGCGGCGGCCGCTTCATTAACCCTGGCAGGGTTGAGAATTGAATTTTCCTTGATGGTGATCACCTCGGTGACGTCGTCGTTGTCAAGTTCGTCTATGCCCGAGAAGCTGATCGAGGAAATGGCCGGTTTTTCAACCACCCGGAAAATAACTACTTTGCCGGTGTCGCCATCTTTGACGTCGATCTGCACATCATCGAAATAGCCCATCGCGAAGATAGCTTTGAGATCGTCACGCAAAATGGCGGGATCATAAATGTCGCCGGCTTTGGATTGTATCTTTCTCAGAATCGCTCCCGAATCGATACGTTCGTTACCCTCGGGGGCAATGCGCCCGATGAATTGATCCCGCTCGGCGTAGGCGATCACCTCATCCATAACTTGGCCGATGATCAGCTCGAGTTCTGCTATCGACCCGGCTTCCTTAAAGAAATATCTCGGATTTTCCGGATTGAGCACGTCGTAGACCTGCACGTCTATACTTATCTGGCTGCCGATGATGGTGACGGAACCGGCGGCGACGCTGTCCAGGCCGGTCGCTTTGGCGATGGAGTCGAGGGTGGCCGTATCGGGCGGCCATTTAGTGTAATCGACCAACTCTTCCGCCTGGTCCCGGTCCAGCATCTGGAAATTATTAAGCAGCAGCACATTGGTAAGATTATCGTCAACTCTTGCGGTTAAGTTTTCGTCGACGGTCTGGGCGATGATCTGAAACGGCAGGAAGGCGGTGTTCTGATCAACTGCTGAAGCGGGAGCGGCCATTGACGTCCCCAGCAACGCAACAGCAATAAAGAGGAAAACACGGTACGCGGATGGGAAAATCCTCGAGTTGGTTCTTTGAGCAGTCATACGCAGTTCCTTCTGCAGAGTGGAGCCACGGGTTCGCGGCCGACCTTTTCCAGCTATATCAGCTTGATAATCAAATAAAAATCGCAATGAAAATCCGAATGACGCATTATGCCATGTTTATGGAAAAATGCAATGCGGGGAACGGCGCACTCCCTCGCTGGAAACAATGACTCGAGGCCCTCGCTGGTCTCTTGAGGTAAAAGAACATCATGGTTGAGGAAATTTAAGTGGTCGAAAAATGCGGGATTATCGATGTGCTTAGGGAGAACCTGCTGCACACCCTTTTCCCCCCCGCCTGCTGCGGTTGCGGTCGACCGTTGGTGGGCGCCGATATCCGAGACTGGTGTCGCTCGTGCGCTGCCCGGGTTAAGTTTATCACCTCACCGCTCTGCCCGGTGTGCGGGATGGGTTTGTCGAGTGCTGCCGGGAGGGAGGACCGCTGGTGCCGCAGCTGTCTGAAGCGACGACCTCCCTTTGATAGAGCGCGCTCGCTCGTCCATTACGATGATCCCATCCGCACCCTTCTGCATCGGCTCAAGTTCAGCGCCGACACCCGCACAACCGTTGGATTTGCCAGCCTCATAAAAGCAGAAAGGAGCTGTTATGAAAGAAAGGTCTATGATCTAATTGTGCCGGTTCCACTGTTTCCCGCCCGCTTGAGAAAACGAGGGCTGAATCAGGCCCTGGTACTGGCACGTATTTTCTTTGTGGATGAATCAGATAAAATCGATCCGACTGTTCTCATAAAGGCTAAAAACACACCTGCACAAAGTGGTCTCAGCGGCCCTGCCAGAAGAAAAAATCTGGTTGGATCAATAAAAGTGAAACCAGGCGTCAGACTGGCGAACAGAAGGGTATGCCTGGTCGATGATGTCTTTACCACCGGAGCAACCGCATCTGAATGCAGCTTGAAATTAAAGGAAAAAGGTGCTGCAGTCGTTGATGTGGTGACCTTCGCCAGGGCGTGAACCGCGTGAGGATTTATTGACCGAAATTTTTTTTAAATAATACGGTGGGGCGATTTCAGCTAGATACCTAGAAAACAGGGGGAGACCCATTCATTGATAAAGATAAATGAAGTATTTTTTAGATATATGCATTATTTATTTGTAATATTAAATTAAATAAATTTGTTAAATTGTTGAAAAGTTCACCCTGACATTTCTAAAATGTTAGGATAGCGTTGAAAAAGGCTGACGGTTTCAAAACCTCATCCGATACAAGTTTGGCACCTCTATCAATCGTCATCCCTGCGTCAGCGGGTATTCTTGAGCACCGCAGGTAAGACACCCTCATCTCATAAAAATCTCGACAAATCGTCTTTGACCTGCGCTTCGAAATAGAGTTTACCAGCAACCATATTCTTGTTCCTTGGATGCCTTCTGGGAGAGAAGCAAATCCGTTGTCGGTACCTTTTACCGTATTTGCGATCCGTGGGATTATGATTAGTCCCGCTTTCACGAATTTTATATCTGTTTCTGGCCAAATGGTCTGAAATAACAGTTATTCATTATTGTTGTAGTATGCGATGATGGTCTGGGAAAAAGTAAAATCAGCCTTACAAGACGTTCTGTCAGAGTCCGTTTACAGCCTCTGGATCGAGCCCCTCGGTCTGCATAGCACAGAGGAATCGACGCTAGTCTTATCGTGCCCTGATCGTTATTTCGGCGCCTATGTGAGACAGAACTATCTTGAGCTGATCAGTCAAAAAATAGCCGAGATTGATGCTTCCATCAAAACGGTGGCAGTTTCCGAGTCGGTCTCTGCAGCGGCCGTTGATCATCCCGTGCAAATGCGTCTGCCGTCGGTTCCTTCAGGTAAGTCCGTGGTACGCGCACTCCACCCTCGTTATACCTTTGCTGATTTTATGGTTGGCCAATCCAATATTCTGGCCCAATCAGCCTGCCGTTCCATGTCGATGCTTGATGATTCAATAGGCCCCTGCCTCTACATCAACAGCACGACGGGGCTGGGCAAAACTCATCTGACCCATGCTATTGCCCATCAGCTTCTCGAGACGCAGCCCATGGTCAGGCTCCACTATCTGACGGCCCAGCAGTTCGCTTCGGAAATGGTCCACAATATAAAGACCAACAAGATGGACCAATTCAAGCGCAAATACCAGGATCAATGCGATGTCCTGCTGGTGGAGGACATGCAGTGCCTCACCGGCAAGAATAAAACCCAGGAAGAGCTCAACGAAGTCCTGGATTGCCTGATCAAGTCGGGCAAGCGGGTGGTCATGACTGCCAATACGACCCCGAGGGAGCTGAAGGGAATCGACGATGAATTCATCTCCCGGATGTCATCGGGTCTCGTCACCTCGATTCATCAGCCGGACCTCGACACTCGTCGACGAATTATCAGCAGGAAGGCAGACCAGCAGAATGTGGAACTCTCCCAGGTGTTCGTCGACTACCTTGCCCGGCACGTAAAAGGAGATGTTCGCAGAATCGAGTCGACTATCATTGCCATCGGTGCCAGGGCGGCGCTCAATGACAATACGGTCGATGAAAAATTGGTTGAGGAGGTGGTGAAATTTCTTGCCAGCTCTTCGCCCGAGCTTACCTCCCGTGGAATAACCGAGCTGGTTTCCGACCAGTTCAAGCTCAGCCTCGAGGAACTGCGCTCGAAATCGCGCAAGCGGGCAGTCGCCTTTCCCCGTCAGATGGCCATGTACCTCTGTCGCAAGCATACCGAAGAGACCCTGGCGGAGATCGGTAAGGTTTTCAATCGCGACCACTCAACCGTTATGCATGCGGTGAAAGTGATTTCCGACCTGAATAGGCG
>CBFCWR010000091.1:0-9837 GCA_965601575.1 uncultured Desulfofustis sp.
CGTGGACCATTTCCGAAGATGGCAAGACCTATACCTTCACGCTGCGGGAATGCAGTTGGTCCGACGGCACACCAATGACTGCCCATGATTTCGTCTTCTCGATGCAGCGTATCCTCGATCCGGCAACTGCCGCTGAATATGCGTCACTTCTCTACATCATCGAAGGCGCCGAAGCGGTCAACAAGGGCGAAGCCAAGCCCGAAAGCCTGTCCGTCAAGGCTATCGATGACCGTACACTGGAGATTAAATTGACCGGTCCCGCCCCTTATTTTCTTGCCCTTCTGACCCATTACACGGCCTATCCGGTTCCCAGGCATGTGATAGAAAAGGTCGGCAAGGAGTGGACCAAGCCCCAGAATATGGTGGTCAACGGGCCTTACAAACTGGTTGAGTGGATTCCCAACACCCACGTGAAGCTGACCAAAAATGACAAATACTGGGATGCAGCAAGCCTGTCGCTGGACAACCTTACCTTTTATACCCAGGAAGACCGGGCTGCAGTGCAGAAAAGGTTTAGAGCCGGTGAGATCGACGTGGCCATGGATTTCGCCTCCGATCAAATTGACTGGCTGCGCAAGAACATGCCCAAGGAGACCAGAATCGCCCCTTACATGGGCATCTATTATTACCCGATCAACTCATCGGTTGAACCGTTTACCGATGTGAGGATTCGCACTGCCTTGTCAATGGCGATCAACCGCGAGGCCATTGTCGACAAGGTGCTGAAGACCGGGGAACTGGCTGCTTACTCATTCGTGCCGCCGGGAGTCGCCTACTATGATCAGCCGGTAGAGGTTGAGTGGAAGGATGTGCCTTATGGTGAGCGGGTGAAAAAAGCCAAAGAACTTTTGGCCGAAGCCGGGTACGGACCGGATAATCCTCTCGAGTTTACCCTGAGGTACAACACCTCCGAAAATCACAAACGCATCGCGGTGGCCGTGGTGTCCATGTGGAAAGCCATTGGTGTCAAAGCCGAACTGTTCAATTCAGAGGTCAAAGTCCACTATGCCGATCTCAAACAGGGTGATTTCCAGGTGGCCCGGGCCGGTTGGGTAGCCGACTACAACGATGCCCAGAACTTTCTCTATCTGCTCGAGACCCGGACCGGCGCCAACAACTATGGCCGCTACTCCAATCCGGAATTCGACCAGCTGATGCTGGACGCGGAAGTTACCTCCGACCTGGAGAAGCGCAGCGAAATGATGCGTAAAGCCGAAACGCTGGCCATGCGCGATCAGCCGGTAATCCCGATCTATCACTACGTATCGAAAAATCTGGTGTCACAGAACGTCGTGGGCTTCGAGGATAACCCCCAGGATATCCATCGCTGGCGCTATGTCAGCCTGAAATAAGTAGCAAGGGAGCGGAGCTGTGCTCCGCTCCCCCACTTAATCTGTCCGCTGCCAGCGCAGCGTTACCGGCTGAGGAGACTATGTTCGCCTACGCGGTTCGCCGATTACTCAGCGCTATTCCGACCCTGTTCATCATTATTACCCTGGCCTTTTTCATGATGCGTCTGGCCCCCGGTGGGCCTTTCGATCGTGAAAAACAGCTCCCGCCGGAGATCGAGGCCAATATTCTCAGAGCTTACAATCTCGATAAACCTGTTCATGAGCAGTATTTCGATTACCTGAAAAACATCATCAGGGGTGACTTCGGCCCGTCCTATAAATATCTGGATTTCACCGTAACCGATCTCATCCTGACCGGATTCCCGGTCAGTTTGAGGCTCGGACTGTATGCCATTATTCTGGCAGTGGTCGTCGGCGTCAGTGCCGGAACCTTTGCCGCCCTGAAGCAAAATTCAACTTTCGACTACCTGGTGATGGCCTTCGCCATGACCGGGATTGTCATCCCTAATTTTGTCATGGCACCCCTGCTGGCTCTTGTGTTCGGGGTGTACCTCTCACTGCTGCCGGTGGCTGGCTGGGGAGAGGGAGCGCTCAAATATCAGCTCCTGCCGGTGATTACTCTGGCCCTGCCGCAGATCGCCTATATTGCCCGGTTGACCAGGGGCAGCATGGTCGAAGTAATGAATTCCAACTTTATCCGCACCGCCCGGGCCAAGGGGTTGTCCGAAAAAATCGTGGTTGTCCGCCATGCGCTGCGGGGCGGCCTGCTGCCCGTGGTATCATATCTCGGTCCGGCCACGGCTGCGGTAATTACCGGATCCGTGGTCATCGAGTCGATTTTTGACGTCCCGGGCATTGGCCGCTACTTCGTTAACGGCGCCTTGAACCGCGATTATCCGGTGGTCATGGGGGTGGTGATTTTCTATGCCGTGTTGATCATCGTGCTCAATTTGCTGGTGGACCTGGTCTACGGATTCCTCGATCCGAGAGTGAAGGTGGAATGATGCCAACAAAACCGTTCAAGCGGGATGGTCTGGCTGAAATGAATGACGGCGAGCCGGTCAAGGGCAGGAGTCTCTGGCAGGATGCCAGGCGGCGTCTTTTCCAGAATAAGGCGGCTGTGGTGTCGATGGTCTTTCTGGCAACTATCGTGATTATGGCCATTTTCGCGCCGTACTTGAGTCCCTGGGCTTTTGACGATCCCGACTGGGGTTACGATTTTCCGGGACCGCCCAACGCTGAATTGAAGCACTGGTTCGGCACCGACGGCAACGGCAGAGATCTCTTTGTGAGGACTCTCTATGGCGCCCGAATTTCTCTGCTGGTCGGGGTCATTGCCACCAGCGTCAGTCTGCTGATCGGAGTCACCTACGGGGCCACTGCGGGATTTGTCGGCGGTCGGACCGACAATATCATGATGCGCATTGTCGATATCCTTTATTCCCTGCCGTTCATGTTTTTCGTCATCCTGCTGATGGTGATTTTCGGCCGTAATATCTTTCTGATTTTCGTGGCGCTCGGGGCGGTGGAATGGTTAACCATGGCCAGGATTGTCAGGGGCCAGGCCTTGTCAGTGAAAAAGAAGGAATTCATCGAGGCGGCGCACGCAGTGGGTGTGTCAGGCGGCAAGATTATCACCCGGCACATCATACCCAACGTGCTTGGACCGGTAATTGTCTATATGACCCTCACCATTCCCCAGGTGATACTGACCGAGAGTTTTCTTTCCTTCCTGGGGCTTGGCGTGCAGGAACCTCTGACCAGTTGGGGGGTGCTCATATCTGAAGGCGCCAAGCAGATGGAATCGGCGCCCTGGATGTTGATTTTTCCAGCCCTTTTTCTGGCCATAACCCTTTTCTGCTTCAATTTCATCGGCGACGGTCTGCGAGATGCACTGGACCCCAAAGATAGATAACAGTCTCTGATTATGGAATTTGCACTACCATGCTCCTGGATATTCAAAATCTGACTACTCGTTTTGCCACCCCCGAGGGTGAAGTATGCGCCGTCAACGATGTCAGCCTGCAGGTCGACCCGGGACAGTGTCTCGGGGTTGTTGGAGAATCCGGCTCAGGCAAGACCCAGGTGTTCATGTCGATGATGGGGCTGCTGGCCAAAAACGGGAAATCCGAGGGCGCGGTCTATTTCGAGGACCGCCAGATCCTCGGTCTGGAAACCAGCGAACTTAACCGATTACGCGGGGTCGAATTTTCCATGATCTTTCAAGATCCGATGACCTCGCTGAATCCTTATCTCAAAATTTCCAGGCAGATGACCGAAGTATTGGTCGAACATCGGGGGACGAGTGAAAAGCTGGCAGTTGAAAAATCAATCGAGATGCTCAATCTGGTTGGCATTCCTGAGCCGGAAAAGCGGTTCAGGATGTATCCCCATGAGTTTTCTGGAGGGATGAGGCAGCGGGCGATGATTGCCATGGCCTTGCTCTGCGAACCCAAGTTGCTTATTGCCGATGAACCCACGACAGCCCTCGATGTGACCGTGCAGGCGCAGATTCTGGAACTTATTGCCGAACTCGGTAGAAAAATGAATATGGCAACCGTGCTGATTACCCACGACCTCGGTGTAATTGCCGGCTTGAGTGACAGGGTGGCGGTGATGTACGGAGGCAGGGTGGTAGAGGAAGCTTCGGCCGTAGAGTTGTTCAAATCTCCACAGCATCCCTACAGCAAGGGATTGCTCGAGTCGATGCCTCGACTGGATACCAGCTCGGATGAAGCACTGCATGCAATTGCCGGGCAGCCGCCCGATCTTCAGGCTCTGCCGCCGGGATGCAGTTTCGAGCCTCGTTGTGATTACGCGTTTGAGCGCTGTCGAGAGCACATTCCGGATCTGCGATCCTGCGGTGAAAACCGGGTGAAAGCATGCCACCTGGAGAAATTATGAACGAAAGTGCCCCGGTAAAAGACGATCATGGACAGGACCCCCTGCTGCGGGTTCGCGGGCTGAAGGTGTATTTCCCGATCATAACCGGTGGTCTGATCCGCACCACGGTGCCGCTCAAGGCTGTCGACGAGGTCAGTTTTGATCTTTACCCCGGTGAAACATTGGGAGTCGTGGGTGAGTCAGGCTGCGGCAAGTCCACACTTGGGCGTGGCATACTCCAGCTTCTTGAACCGACGGGCGGATCGGTGGTCTGGCTCGGCGACCACATCGAAGGACTGTCCGCCGCCGCAATGAAAAAGTACCGTAAAGAACTCCAGATCATTTTCCAGGATCCTCTGGCCTCGTTGAATCCCCGGATGACCATTGGCGACATCATTGCCGAGCCTCTCACCGTGCACTATCCCGAGCTCTCTGTTGAAGAGCGCACGCAGAAGGTGCGCGAAATGATGGAGCAGGTAGGCCTGCTGCCCCTGATGATCAACCGCTATCCCCATGAGTTTTCCGGGGGCCAGTGCCAGCGCATCGGTGTCGCCCGGGCCATGATCCTGCGGCCCAAGCTGATCGTCTGTGATGAACCGGTCTCAGCGCTGGATGTCTCGATCCAGGCCCAGATAGTCAATCTCATCAAGGGACTTCAGGAATCCTTCGGACTGTCGCTGATTTTTATCAGCCATGACCTCTCGATCGTCCGCCACATATCACACCGGATCATGGTGCTTTATCTGGGGAACACGGTGGAAGTTGCAGATAGGGAGAGCCTCTACAGGAATCCCCGGCACCCCTACACCAGGGCACTGATTTCAGCTGTGCCGCTGCCCGATCCGGAGCTGGAAAAGAGCAAGAAGCGGCTGGTGTTGCACGGGGATCTGCCGTCGCCGCTTTCACCCCCATCGGGCTGCGTCTTCAGGACGCGGTGCCCCCTGGCCCAAGATATCTGTGCAGCACAAAAACCCGAAATGACCCAGATCGGAGACAGCCACCAGGTCGCCTGCCACTTCTGGGATCACGAAGAATAGAGTGCACGCCCTATCTCTTTAGCACCGCGACCAGTCCGTGAGCGGGCTGCCTGTCGGGTCTGCCAGGCTCGAGCCGCAGCAGCGTGGAAATGGTGCAATTGGGCAGCAGGTAGAAACGCAGGGATGCAGAACCATGGGATCCTGCCGGAAAATGTTCTTCAACCATCTCGCCCCAGAGGCTCGAGTGCTCGCTGCCTGACGGCAGCAGATTTTCGGCAGAATCGGGAGACAGGCCGCCTTTGTTGACCAGCATTTCGAACTCGGCAATTATCTTCTCCCTGAGAGTGGCACTGTCTTCGAGAAAACTTTTCACTCTGGAGACCACGTAGATTGGGCCGGCCTCGATGCGGTCTGGAATCGTGAGTTCCAGGATCGGCAATGGCGTCCCTTCGTTGCGCTTGTCAAACTCGATGAAGAGCTCATCTGCTGCCTCGGGCGATGAGGCCACCCAGAGTTTGGTATCGGGGAGCGGTGCGTGCTTCATAAGCCGCAGCCATGATTGGAAACGTATTTTTATCTCCCGGGGGCGGGCGCCATCCAAATCCGCTTTTATTCTTTGCAGTTCGGCAAATGGGTCCTCGTCATCCGTGTCCGTCTCGCCCTGCAGAGACCGAAGCATCTCGATTTCTTGAGCGTCGAGCAACTGCATCTCCTGCAGTAGGTCCTCTTTTTCTTTGTTCAATATTTCGGCAATGGCGAGCACCAGCCGGGCCTGCCAGAGGTCCAACTGCTCATCTCTGTCCGCTGAATCAGCAATCACTTTGCTGTCCAGCAGCGAAGAGATGATCTGGTAACGTTCTTCGCCCCCACTTCTCGCTTTATTATCGGACAGGGCGGCCATGGTCAGGGCCGAGAGCTGCGCAGCATAATCGTCTTTGCGTTCTCTGATATCTTTTATGAGCCTGGTAAACCTTTCCCGGTCATCAGCGAGGGGGGCCGGCAGGTGCGGGTGACACAGCCCGCTGTTAATAAAGATTTCATTCTCATCCTGGACATCGTCATTGGGGTCAGGTTCCACAAGCTGGAGGTAATAAAGTGGACAGCCGAACAGCAGAATCGGAAATTGACGGTAGCCGAAAATATCGGTGTTGGGAAACACGAGGCTCGGGTATAGTGGCTTCATATGCAAGATATCAAGGAAAAAATACGTTTTACGGTTTCTGCGCTTCTCTATTTTCTGTTCAATCTGCGCATCGGTTCCGATCTGTCAACTTCACTTCAGGCCACCGGCTGGCAAATCCTGCAGACGGCACCTTTTGTGGCGGGTTTTACCTATTTAATCGTCTCAGTGTTGCAGTACATGGGTGATGGCTCGAAGCTGCCGTGGGACCGCAGGCTTCGGTTGTTCTTCGCCATCGGCATCATGGCCGGCCTTATTCTCGCCATTTGGGAATATGGCGGCGTTACCTTTTTTTGAAAACCAACCCCATTTCTCTCAATTCTTACCGGTTTCCGCCGCAGCACGGACCTCACTGTATCAGTGCTGCACCACTCTCATTTTCTGTGCTTACTCATAGTAAAGGCCACCATTGTTGTTGTCAATCGCCTGTGTTATTGTCAATCCGGTAAATCCTGAACGGCCGTTCCACACACCACCATTCTGGCTGGATAAAGACAGCAGCCCATGTTTGCGCTCTATACCTCAAACCGAACTGAAGTACTCGCCGAGCAGTTGGCATCGGTGATCAGCGAAACCGGTGGACAGGATCTCTTTACCAAATCGTTGTTCCTGGTTCAAAGCCGGGAGATGGAGCGGATGCTCAGTCAGTTTCTGGCGGACCGCTTTGGGGTCTGGGGTAACAGCAAGTATATGCTTCCCATGCAGTTCATCGAGCATGTGTGTCGAACTCTTGAGCTTGACGTCGACAGCGGCGCCTTCGATCGATCAATTCTGAGCTGGCGCCTTGAGCTGCTGCTTCGAGATCTGGAAGATCAGGCGCTGCTGCCCCTCAGAACATATCTTTCCGGGCCGCATAGCGACCTGAAGCGTTATCAAATCGCCAGGCAGCTTGCCAATTTGTTTGATCAGTATCAAATCATGCGCCCCGAGTTAATCAGGGCCTGGGATGCGGGACGCCGACTCACCTCGAACAGCTCGGAGGGGTGGCAGCTCTATCTCTGGCAGCAATTGCGGGAAGGTTCTCCCATTACCCATCGCGGTGAAGTAATCGGTTCACTGATTGATCATCTGGAGAAACGCCAAGAGGTTGTCCCGGCAGAGCTGCAGCGGGTATTCGTTTTCGGGCTGCACACTCTGCCGCCCCAGTTCCTGAGGATTCTGAGCGGACTGGCAGCCGGTGCCGCTGTCCATTTCTTTCTGTTGGCGCCATGTGCGCTTTATTGGGGAGACATGGTGTCCCGAAGGCAGGCAATAGCCCGGGAGGCCGATGATGGAATGTGGCCCGAGTCCAAATCCTTTCATCCGCTGCTCGTTGGCCTCGGCCGCCAGGGAGCCGACTTTCAGGAACTGCTGCTCGAGCAGGTGGAGGAACTTATCGACGGTCCGGATCTCTTTATCAGCCATGATGAAGAATCTGTGATGCCGGTGCTGCATCGGCTCCAGAATGGCCTGCTCGAAGGGTATGTAGACGAACCAAACCGCACTGCCTCCAGCCCCGAAGACGATGACTCCGTGGTTATCGTTTCCTGCCACAGCCGCATGCGCGAAGTCGCGGTGCTCAAGGATCATATACTCAAATGGCTGACCGATGACCCCGAGCTTGGACTCCACGATATTGTCGTCATGGCCCCCGATATTCAACTTTACGCCGACCTGATTCCAGCTCTGTTCAGGGATGTGCCCCACGACATCAGCGACTGCAGGAAACGGCGGGACAATCGTTATGTGGCAATCTTCCTGCAGTTCCTCGACCTGTTCAGGGGGCGCTATACCGGTTCTGATATTGTCAGCCTCCTGGACCAGCCTGAAGTTGGGGAGACCTTCGCGATAGGACCCGCCGATCTGGAAACGATCAAATTTTGGCTCAGGGAGGTCGGTATACGTTGGGGACTTTCGGGAGCGCAGCGGGATCAGGACGGCTTGACGCAATTTGAAACTGGAACCTATCATTTTGGTCTTGAACGGATGTTGCTCGGTCTGGCAACCGGATCCAACGACCCCGTCGGCTCGCTGATCCCTTATGGTGAAATGGAAGGTGGTGATGCCGAACTGCTCGGACGTTTCTGCGAGTTCATCGACATGATCGAAACGAGCCGCAGAGAAGTCAACAGATCCCAAAAGCTACGCGACTGGTCTGCGGTCCTGCATGATAGGGCCCGGTCCCTCTTCGGCACCAGCGACTCTGCTGACTATCTCGTGCTGCAGGAAATGCTCGCCGGCCTGGCCGACCCCTATGCGTCTTATCATGACAAACCGCTGGAGTTTGAGGTAATCCGTAAATGGTTCGAATTTGAGGCAGACGCAACCACCTCCATCGATTTTCTGCGGGGCCGACTGACCTTCTGTTCAATGCTGCCCATGCGCTCGATCCCATTCAAGACCATCTGTCTGCTAGGCCTCAATGATGGCGAATTTCCCAAACAGGATCGTTTCCTGCCTTTCAACCTGCTCGGAGAACACTACGTGAAAGGAGACCGTTCCCCGCGCGCCGATGACCGCTACCAGTTTCTCGAGGCGATCCTGGCCGCACGAAGCAGGCTCTATATCAGCTACCTCGGGCAGTCGATCAGAACCAATGCGCAAATTCCTCCCTCTCCTGTGGTTGCTGAATTGATCGAAGCGCTGGAACAGCACGGCGGTTCAATTGCGGTGCGCCATCACCCGCTGCAGCCTTTCGACGCTTCCTATTTCTCTTCTGCAAGCGAGTTGTTCAGCCACGACAGCTACTATTGCAGAACAGCGCAGTCTTTTCGGGCCAGTCCCGAAGAAGTCGCCGGTCCTTGGATTATTGAAGACATCGATGCGTCGACCGAAGATCACCTGCGGTTGTCGGACCTGGTGGACTTCGTGGGAAATCCACAAAGATTTTTTGTCCGCCACATACTGCAGATAAAGCTGCGAACCGAGGTGGAGCTTCCGGAAGACAGCGAACCTTTTGCCATTGAAGCGCTTGAACGCTATCTGGTCAGTCAGGAGCTCGTGGAGGTACTGCTTGATGACCGGGATACGGATACATTCTTTGCGGAGCTTCAGCAGAAACAGCGCTGGCCGCTGGGCTATCCAGGTCGTCAGCAGTTTCAGGAGTTTCGTGGCGAGTTGGAACATTTCGCAATCAGAGTTGCAAAAGAGAATCTGGGGATGCCTCTGGAGAACCTCGAGTTCGATTCTGAAGTGGGTTCCGATAGATTATCAGGAGTTATCGGCAACCGCTACGAACAAGGCCAGCTTATTTATCGTTATGGCAATCTAGGCGGACGGGATCTCCTTCGGGGCTGGCTTCACCATCTGGCCCTCGGAAGTGCGGAAGCACGCAAGGGGCCAACCGTAATGGTTCTGAAGAATGCCACCGTCCTCATCGGTGCCGACAATGGAACTAGTGATGAGTTGAAAGGAGTCGTGGATCTGTACCGGGCAGGCTGCAGGAAGCCATCAAACTTCTTTGTCG
>CBFCWR010000092.1:0-9825 GCA_965601575.1 uncultured Desulfofustis sp.
TATGACAAAAATACCTGAAATAGCCCTATCCAGACTGGGACTGACAGAGCTAGAGTCGAAAGCCCTCGCTGGGAGAACCAATACCCATTCTCTACCCCGTAAAACTATTGTCCTGGAAAAGGGAAATCCCAGTGATGCGCTTTACCTGGTTCTTGAAGGGCAGGCGAAAGCGATTGAACTAGATGCAAGTGGTAAAGAGCGGGTGGTGGCATACTTTGATCCTGGTGATCATTTCGGTTGGACGGGGCTGGGGGAAGGATTGCTCAGCACTACGATCATGACCGCAGAACCAAGCCGTTTGCTGGTACTCCCCAAAAATGAGATCAAGTCGATACTTTTTGAAAACTATCCTTCAAAAAAACGTGTGTCGGACGAATTTCTGAAAAAAACCGCACTGAAATCACTCGAGCTCAATGAAGCAATACAGCACAAGAGAGCAATAACCGACATCCTGCGTGCAATCTCCAATTCTCCCACAGATGTTCAGTCGATCCTGGAGACCGTCGCTGAAAATGCAGCACGGTTGTGCGAGGCAAGCGATGCGGAAATATTTCAGATTGAGGGGGATGGTCTGCGGCTGGTTGCCAAATATGGAACCCATCCCCTCTGGCCCATGGGAACCATCCGCCCCATCAGGCGTGATTGGGTGGCAGGTCGTTCAGTTGTCGATCGCACACCAATCCATGTAAAAGATCTTCAGGATGCCACGGCCGATTTTCCCTTGGGCGCGGTTCTCGCTAAGCAATTTGGTCATCGAACCACGTTTGCGACCCCATTGCTTCGCCAAGGGATCGCCATTGGCGCAATTCTGATTCGCCGAATGGTGATCGATCCGCTCACCGATAATCAAATCTCTTTGATCGAGACCTTCGCCGACGAAGCTGCAATTGCGTTTGAAAACGTGAGACTCATTAACGAACTTCAGGAGAAAAACCTGAAAGTGGAGGAGCAGGCCAGGGAACTCGCCCAATGGAATAGAAAACTCGAAACTCGTGTCGCCGAGCAGGCCAGGGAACTCACCAAATGGAACGCTGAACTGGAGAGCCGCGTTGCAGAGCAGGTGGCCCAGTTGGAACGGCTCTCAAAGTTGGAGTATGAGTTGAGCGTGGCGGGTGAGATTCAAAGGAGCATGCTGCCCAGAGCCATACCCCGGATGGCTGGGTATGAATTCAGTGCTGCCATGCTGCCGGCTAAATCCGTGGGCGGAGATTTTTTTGACTTTATTCCGCTTGGAGAAAATCTGCTTGGCATCGCCGTGGGTGATGTCTCCGACAAAGGTGTCCCGGCAGCCTTGTTCATGGCCATGGTTAGAAGCTTGCTGCGTGCTGAAGCACATCCGGGCAGGGCCGTCAACAAGGTGCTGCGAAGCGTCAATCTCCATCTCATGGATATGAACGAAAACGGGATGTTCGTCACGGTTCTATTCGGTGTGCTGAACGCCATCACTCACCAGTTTCAATACGTGCGTGCGGGGCATGAGGTGCCCATATATTTTGATGGACATGGTTCAGTGAGACGCCTGCCCCGGGCCAGCGGCCAGGCGCTGGGCGTTTTGAAAGAGATTACCCTGGAAGAGCAATCGATCGAGCTCTCAAAGGGCAGTACGCTCCTGCTCTGTTCAGACGGGATAACTGATGCCCCGAACCAGCAGAACGCACATTTCGGTTATGATGGGATTACAGATGCGGTGAGCGGGGTGGTCGGCTCATCAGCCACCGTTGTGTGTGAGAGCTTGATTAAGGCAGTGAAGGATCATCAATCGGGATTGCAGCAATATGACGACATGACCGTTGTGGTGATGCAATCCATTTAAAAATTTACCATCTGTCCTGCGCAGTATTCCCGAACCCCCACGAGAACCACTCCAGCTGTCAATTACGCAAATAGTCCAAGAATTGAGCGGGCAACCGCGGTGCCAAGGTAGATAAATATTCCACCGAAGAAGACGAACGTGGAGATAAAGCCAAGAATCATAAACACCATCCCCATCTCTGGATGATTCTCCAGGTCCTTTCTGTAAATGGCAGCGATAATAATGAGAGCAAGAAACAGTACCCCCAAAGTTATCAACCATATATCCCGGATCAGTTCCATGGGTCCAGCATAACAGACTCCGCGATTATTGTTTGAGCAAAGTAGCCTGCCTTTTCTTTTACGTGCCCGATGCGTTTCAGCTATGGATAAGCTTCTATAAACTCAGCTTCCCGATAGTTTTAACAGCCACCGTCAAAAAGGGGCCTGAACTCTTCTGGTGATGTTTACTCAGATGTCCCTCAGCAGGAGGGCACATCACAGATTATAGGGAGAAAGCGACTCCACCGGGCAATGGGGGACAGAGTGTCGGACCGCAACCAGTGGACCGGAGCCTGAATTGGCTGCAGGTAGTGCGAGAGCCTGTGCTGAAAGCACGGGATTACCACGTGTCGCGGAAATTATTTCCCGCCGATGCCTATTGTCCTAACTCGCTTCTTATAAGAAGAGGAATAGGAGAATCCTGTGCCGCTATAATTCACCGTCGATTCCGAATAGCCGACGCCTCTGTAACGCACTGTCGACCTTGGATGGTTGAAACCTTGATAGGTGATGATAGAAGTTTTGGAGGGGGTCGGCGAGACCACGTTACCCTGGTGGCCGACGATCCGGGGGCGATAGTAGTGATAGTGTCGTCGGTTCTGCTTGGCGACTTCCAGCGCCGTCTTGGCTCGTAATCGTTCGATTTCAATTTCGTGGCGACGTTCCTCGGCTCTTACCCGGTCTGCATACTGGCGGTCTCGCCAATACTCGGCAGCATTCTGGGCCTGCAGCAAAGTCGGGACCAAAAGCAACCCGGCGATCATAAACACTATTTTCATGGTGCAACCTCTTTTCTCATAACGCCTGACAAGACAAAACCCGGTGCATAGGAGTTATACCCTTCTACACTATGCATTGTTGCAATGTTTCTCCAATTTCAGGGTAATGAAAAAAAGTGGATCGAATAAACAACCATCCGCGTGGCCGCCTCAAACAGCTCTGAGCACCTCACTTCGATTGATTTAAAACTGGGTGAAGGGCTCAATTTGGAGTGATTGATTGCCTGATCAAAGAGCTGACCGGGTGGCCTTCAGCCAACCTCAGTTCATACATGCCGCATACTTCGGTGAGGCGATACCGGAGGTTCTTTTCTATGGGTGTATCGGTCAACTGGGGTTTCATGCCTTTTACGAACACCCCGAGCAACGTCGCTCTTGCGTCATTGTGGAAAATAACTTCTCCAACCTCAGCATGATAATCGCGAGCAATCTGTTCTGTGATGGCAGCCTTGATGGTCACCAAGGTGGCGGTGCATCTTTTTGAGCCCTCCTCGCACTCATAGACGAGAAGGGTATCTTTTTCGTTGTCACTAAGGGTGGGATCATCTGACCGAAGATCGATATCAACCGTATAGGTATCGATAAACTTACCTTCCCCGATTTTAAAATTAAATACGCCGAACCTGGCATCACCCGCGTAGCGGGTTTTTTCATCGTGCTCTGCAGGGCTCCAGCTTGCGACAAGAGGAACTTCAAAACCATCCATGTCGTTGATGTAAGTATTTTGAGAAGAGAAGATCCCATCCAGAAAGCATTCACCGGGAATAACTTCCAGCAATGACTGATCAGCGGGGTTTTCGGCCTGTACAGTTGCCATAAATCCGCAAAACAGTGCTGAGACAAATAAAATCAATAAAAATTTCTTGATGATCATCTCACTTACAGAAGAATTAATGAGCCAGAATTTCAATTCTGTCCCAACCGACAACCCAGGTGTGTAATCATGAAGAAAACACCCACCTTCCGAACCGAAGACGGGCGTTGCACTAATGGAAAGCAAAACCCCTCTTTTCGGCAGCCCGGCTGCCAGCTCGACTGGCCCGTGGCTTTGCGTCCCCAGGTCACCCTGGGTTTGCCCTTTCGAAGAAGTTGTTCTGTTACCTTACAGTATATAAAAAAAAGAATTTTTTTCCAAAAAAATCAGAATCATGCTGTCAAATTGGATTGCACGGGGCGGCAGTGGTGCCACTCACCCCCTGTTGATTCGGACTACTTTAAAAGCTTTTACTCAATCAGTAGAAGACCGTAACGGTTCTGGCGCGCTTCTTGTGAAGTGAGCACATGCAGTGGGAATCCACTGTTGCGAGCGGTGGCGTACACGTCTATTCCACAGGCTTCCATTGAAGGCCGTGCCAGTTTGGGAAACGCGCACTCCTGCAGGTTGCATTCTTTGCAAAGCCTGCACGGGCCGGCGCCAAAGCCAATGGCCCTGTAAAAATCCATGAGAAACACGTCCCGCTCCAGTGCAGCGATGGCTCCCGTTACTTTGACTTTGTTTCCGAAGCGGACGAGAAGGGCCGAGTTGTATTCGGAGAGAATTTGCCTGGTCTCATCGGGACTTGGGGCATTGGGCGGACAACAGAGGCTCTTTCCATACGCCCCGCAGCCATACTGACACTTGTAGCGAGTCCAGTAAGCGACGACCACGCATGCAGGATCGATGAACTTTGCATCGATGGCCTTTTGGGCCAGACATAATTTTCTGATCTTTTTTTTATCCGCTGGTTTCATTTCATCTCAATTTCCTTAGTTCAGCGATATGACAATTTTGCCGAAAGAGGACTCGATTATAGCGATGTCTTAATTTCCGATCAAGCAATCTTATCGACGATGTGTTTTGACGTGATATGGCCTCGAGACATCTCACGAATTCATCATGCCAGGTGTGCAGCCAGTTCCATCCGTCCCCCTTTCAGAGACAGCATGGTGTTCTTGAGTTCTTGGGGGACAATCCTTTGTGGTCTCAGGTGGAGCGCCAATCAATTAGAGTTGCTGAGTAGTGGGGTGAAAATCAGGTATTTCAGCCAGTCATCCTGCAAAAGTCTTGAAAATGTCATAGATTCTGGTGCATGGGCAGACCTGGCACCCGCACCGCGTGATTTTTTTTCAGCCGGGCAGCTCCCTCCAATTAAATTGAGGTACTATTGGAAATGGCTAATTCAAAAGGATGGCTGAAGGTAGGCCGTACAGAAAAGACCAGGCAGGTGAGCGCCGGGGGATTTTGGACGATAGACCAGTTGTCTGTGCTGCAGCCGGCGGTGGATCGCCTGAAGGTTGACGAAACGGTGGCGACTGACATCGATTTGAACCAGATCGAACGCATGGACACCGCCGGTGCCTGCCTGGCTGCGAAGCTGCTCGATCGGCTTGAGGTCAAATCACCGCAGCAGGTGCATTCAAATGAAGCGGTTGATTCGATCATGGAGACGGTTTTCCGTTACAAGCGAACTGCGGTCTCCGAGCCGGCTAGTTCCAATGGGCTCGTCAAAATCATCGAGCGTATCGGCGGAGCGACGCTTGAAGCACTGGATCTCGCCGCCTGCTTCGTGGTGTTCATCGGCAATATTACCCGGCATCTTATCGGCACGGTGGTACGTCCGGCCCGGTTCCGGTTCAGCCAGACGATGACCCAGATAGAATTGAGCGGTTTCAATGCAATCCCGATTATCTCCTTGATCTCTTTTCTGATCGGTATCGTTATCGCCTATCAGGGAGCGTTGCAGCTCGGTAAGCTCGGGGCCGACATATATACCATCGATCTCCTGGCGGTTACCATTCTCAGGGAAATGGGCATCCTGCTTGCTGCCGTGGTGATCGCGGGCAGATCCGGTTCGACATTCGCGGCGGAGATCGGTTCCATGAAACTCAATGAGGAGCTCGATGCCATGCATACCATCGGCATGAACCCGATGGAGGTACTGGTGCTGCCGCGGCTCATCGGACTCACCATCTCCCTGCCGAT
Source organism: uncultured Desulfofustis sp. (assembly GCA_965601575.1). Classification (GTDB taxonomy): domain Bacteria; phylum Desulfobacterota; class Desulfobulbia; order Desulfobulbales; family Desulfocapsaceae; genus JABDQA01. Next base: position 5,815 of record CBFCWR010000092.1, read on the forward strand.
TTTGACCCTGATCGCCAATTTTTTCGGGGTAATCGGCGGCGGCCTTATGGTCTGGCTGGTGATGGATATTTCTCCCGCCCTGTTCGTGAGCCAGTTCATCAATTCGTTATCCCCCTGGACATTCTGGATCGGTATCATGAAGGCACCGGTTTTTGCCGCGGTTATCGCCATTATTGGCTGCTACGAGGGAATGCAGGTGTCAGGCAGCGCCGAATCCCTTGGCGCTCACACGACAAGGGCGGTGGTTGAATCGATATTTCTGATTATTGTCTTTGATGCGCTGTTTTCAATATTCTTTGGAGTCATAGGTATTTAATGAGTTCAGGCAACGGCTGCAGCATCAATGTCAATGACCTGGTTGTCCGGCTTGGCGATGTCACCATCCATGACGGGCTCAGCCTTCAGATCCGCGATGGTGAGATAACCTCGGTCGTGGGCGCTTCCGGAACCGGGAAGTCGGTGTTGCTGAAGACCATTATCGGTTTGATAAAGCCGGTTAAGGGAACCATCGAAATTTTTGGTCGAGACTATAGTCAGCTTTCCTGGACAGACGCCCACGAAATGCGCAGGCGCTGCGGCGTGCTGTTTCAGGACGGAGCCCTGTTTGGTTCTCTGACCGTGAATGAAAATATTGGGATCCCGATCAAGGAACATTTCAAGTTATCACCGAAGATGAGAGCTGAGCTGTCCGCCTTGAAACTCTCCATGGTGGGATAGGACGCGGAGGTGGGCAATAAATATCCCTCTGAGCTTTCCGGCGGGATGCGCAAACGTGTCGGTCTGGCTCGCGCCCTTGCCCTCGATCCGGAGCTTCTGTTCCTCGACGAACCGACCGCGGGGCTTGATCCGATCGGTGCGGCTGCGTTTGATGAGCTGCTTCTGGAGTTGCAGCAAAATCTGCACCTCACGGTGTTCATTGTTACCCACGATCTGGACACCATATATACGGTGAGCAACAGGATTGCCGTTCTCGGGGAGAAAAAGTTACTGATCAGTGGCACGATAGAGGAGGTGAAATCCTTTGATCACCCATGGGTTCAGGATTATTTCCATGGCCCGCGATCTCGTGCCATCAACCATTAGTTGGAAAATTCATCCGGCTGACAACTGGGGTGCACCGGCGCAATATGGAATCTAAAAGCCTCAACTTTGTAATCGGTCTATTTGTAGTGGCAGGCATAGCCGCGATTTTCATCGTCGGTCTCTGGCTCACCCGCAATGGATCGAGCGAGAAAACCATACCCTACTATGTTCTTTTCGAGGATTCAGTGGCGGGTCTGAGCGTCGGAAGCAAGGTCAGTTATCGCGGCATCCGCATTGGTACGGTGGCCTATATCGGGATCAAGCCCGATGATCCCCAGTTTGTTGCGGTACGCATGGCCATCGGAGAAAACTACCCGATTCGCCAGGGCGACGTGGCTTCGCTGAAACTCGAGGGCATTACCGGTTCTTCCTACATCGATATAGAAGGTGCTGAATGGGGCAGTGAAACAGTCGAATCCACCCCAGAAAATATCGCCACCATACCTTCACGCAGATCAGAACTCGGCCAGCTGGTCAAGGGCTTGCCCGAGTTGATCAATGAAGGAACTGAGCTGGTTCAGCGATTCAGTGATCTGCTTGACGAGGAGAATCGGGAGCAGGTCACCTCCATTCTTGCCAACATAGATCAGCTCACCGGTGCACTCGCTGAACAGGGTGAAAACGTCGATGCACTTCTGCTCACTGCAAATGATGCGGGGACAGAACTCATCGAGGTGAGCAGGTCCCTGCAGGACGTGGTGACCAAGGTCGACTCCCTGATGGAAACGCTGCAGGTCACCGCCGAGGGCACAAATCAACTTATTACCGAGGACGGTGCCGAACTCGTGGAGGAATGGAAAACTACTGCACGATCGCTCAGGGAGGTTTCAGATACGGCGCAGAATTTCCTGGTTGCCAATGAAGATTCCCTGGAACATTTTTCTCAGGAAGGGTTGTACGAACTCACCCTGTTCCTGCGGGAAGCACGACATCTGGTTGCAGGGTTGACACGGGTGGTGGATAGAATCGAGGCGTCCGGCGCACGATTTCTGCTCGATCAGCATAATCCGGAGGTTGACCCAAATTAAACCCATGAGGCAGGAAGACCACTGATGAGCCACGCTATCACTATTACGCTGAAAATGTTGACACTTGTTGTTTTGCTCGGTGTCGCCGGAGGCTGCAACGTCCTCGAAATACCGGGACCGGCACCGGACCTCTACAACCTGACCCCCAAAAGCACTTTCAGTGACGACCTTCCGGAAATAAAAAAACAGCTTACCATCGAAGAACCACTCGCCTCGGGGGGATTGGACAGCAACAGGATCGCCCTGCATCCCCACTCCACCAGGCTCAAATTCTTTGCCAACGCCCGCTGGGCAGAACGGGCCCCCAAAATGCTTCAGACCTTGCTGGTCGAGAGTTTTGAAAACACCAACAAAATTGTTGCGGTGGGCCGGCAATCTATCGGATTGAGATCCGACTATACCCTGAAGACCGAAGTGCGTGAATTCCAGGTCGAGCATGACAGCCAAGCCCGCACTTATGTGATCCGTGTAAGAGTTAATGCCAAGCTTGTTCAGCAGCCCAAGCGGGTGATCGTCGGTTCACACAGTTTTGAGCACGCCGTGGAGATTGGCGATGACAGCGATATGGATAGTATTGTGATCGCTTTCGACCAGGCTGCCGGCAGGGTATTGAAAAAGCTGGTCGAATGGACTCTGCAGAACATGGAATAAATCCCGGCCTTGTTTTACGCCCCGGTCAGCAACACATGCGAAGACCTCATTGGACCGGGGATGGCCCTTGGATTCGACCCCGGATACCGGTACCAGTCCATGAAAAGAGACGGGATAAGGGACGGCCGTATCATCGCCATCGGCACCGACGGTATCTGGGAGACAGGCAACCGCAATGGGGAAATGTGTGGTCCTGAACGGTTCAGACAACTGCTTCAGGCCCATGCGCATCTGCCCGCCGCCGAACTGATCAATACCATATTAACGGAGTTCGAAGCTTTTCGAGCGGGACGAAAATCGGAGGGCGACCTCACCCTGGTGATCATCACCATAAAACGCCCTTGATCAACACCAGGTCTCCTTGGCTTTTCCGTATCCAGGAGATGGGGACGTCATTGTTCTAATCAGGAGATATAGCCATGAGTGCATTTATTATCGTCGATACCAAGATAGCCAACGACCTTGAATATGAGGAGTATAAGAAGCTGGCCAAACCCATCGTTGAAAAGTACGGCGGCATCTACCGGGTCAGGGGAGGAAAGATGGACGTCCGAGAGTCCGATCTGTGGATGCCAACCAGAATGGTGGTGATAGAATTTCCCGACGTGGAGAGCGCGCAAATATTTCTCGACTCCGAGGAGTATGCGCCGGTCAAGCAAATGCGCCATAAATACGCGGATTGCACCTTGTTCATTGTTGACGGCAGCTAACCCGCCCGAACCAGCCGGGAGGATTTCATTTATCCCCAGGCTCCGGGTTGTATGTATTTCTTTGCTTGACAGGCAGGATTGCGTTCACTATGTTTCGATATATGTCGAACAATAGCAATAAGCAGATAGAGGAATTCGCCGAAGTTTTCAAGGCCTTGTCCAATCCCAACCGGCTGAAAATTTTTCTGAGCCTGGTCTCCTGCTGCAAACCGGGGACAGTTGGGATGATGGATCCGGATTGCTCGGCCTATATCGGCGAGTTGGCTGACGAGGTTGCGGTGGTGAAGTCCACCGTGTCGCATCATATCAAGGAATTAAAACGAGTCGGCCTGATCAGGACCGAGCGGCAGGGTCAGAAAATAGCCTGCTGGGTGGATCCTGAAATGGTGGATGGACTGCACAGGTTTTTTAAGTTTTAAAAAATTTTCATCAAAATGTTCGAAGTGTGTCGAACAACAAAACAGCGGTGATGCCATGAAAGGTGAGAACACAGAGGAAATAAGGAACAAGGTAAGAAAGCTTACCTTCAAAGAGCGAAA
>CBFCWR010000093.1:0-9823 GCA_965601575.1 uncultured Desulfofustis sp.
GATCGGTTTTTATCCTCCCCCCGGGTCGGTCCGCTTTTTCAAGCAGGGTGAAATCAATTCCATGTTCCTGAAGCACGCGCGCACAGGAAAGACCCGCTAATCCTGCGCCAATGATCACTACATCGTGCAATGTGTGCATCTGCATAGTCTCTCCCGGTGATGGATCAATGGAAATTCCAGAGGTACCCTGCTTAAATATGTCAAAACAGTTCACCGACCATGTCCCGGTTTGACATGGTCGGTGAAGATGCAACGGCGCCAGATGGGATGGCACCAGTCACAATTCTAAAAATCAACGTCTCGTCACTACCAATTCGGTCCAAGAACCTGGCTGGTATCAAGACAGAATTGCTTTTCGTTTTCCGAAACACGGTTCTGAGATTTTAAGTCCTTGGCGTAGCACACATACTCTGCTCCATTTTCATCTCGGACCCATACCATATTCTGATATTCCTCAGAGATCAATTGCCCTCTCATACTCATGATTATATCTCCATAAAGTTGTGCTGAAATTGTTTGATCACTTACCAGTTATCCCCGAGAACATGGTTAGCATCAAGACAGAATTGCTTTTCATTTTCCGATACATATTCAGGCGAACTGACATCTTTTCCATAACAGATGTACTGAGCGCCATTTTCGTCTCGGACAAATACAATGTTTCGATATTCTTCGGAAACTATCGTTCCTCGCATACTCATTTTCATTCTCCCTGGTACACTTTATCGCGTGTTTTACCAATTCGCCCCCAACACCAAGTTAGTGTTGAGACATTGTGTTTTTTCTTCATCGTTCAACTGGGCATCATTCTTCAAGTCTTCAGCGTAGCACACATACTCAGCTCCGTACTCATCGCGGACCCAGACCATTTTTTGATACTCTTGTGAAATGTTGTTACCTCTCATGAATATCCCTCTGATGTATGTTTTGATATTTGGTTTTGACGACCACAACCCTGAAATGGAAACGTTAAACTGTGGATCGTGATATAGTGAGAAAATATGAGTCCTCCAGTCAAAATCAATAGGAGCAAAGAGATTGATTAATAATAGCTTTTACTATTATTTTTCGGTATTTGAAGTTTCTGTGCAAAAAGGGGATCAGGGTATGTGGTGTTGAACTCAAACCAGCCGATAATTCTGACACGCCATGACCCCGCCTCTATAATATTCCTCACAAACGACAGAAAATAAGCACCTTCACACTGCACCGTGGTGCGCTTCTGAAGCACATTTAGTTGGCCGAGACTTTTCACATCCCCCCACAATACCTATGTTGTTGTGCACCAGTAAGCGAATGTATGTGCCCATGGGGCAATTAACAATCCAACGAGGTAAGCCATGTACAGGTTGATATATAAGAGCAGGAGTATTCTTGTTGAGGTCGATTTTGAGACGATTAACGATATTGTTGAGCGCAGTAAGGATCTAAATATCAAGAATCAGATAAGTGGTGCACTGATCGCCACCAGAACGCATTTTCTGCAAGTACTTGAGGGTGAGTTTGCGCCCGTGAACCAGACTTTTTCTCGTATCGCCTCTGACTCCCGACATGAAAACCTGGAACTCGTCTCTTTCAATCAGGTTGAAAAACGGCTGTTTGAGGGGTGGGTAATGAAAGGTTTCGGCATCTTCGACTTGAACAGCGATCTGGAAGCGGCGTTGAAGAAGAAATTCGGCGTCGAGGAAGGAGGAGTCAGGCTGCCAACTGATGAATGGGCGGCCCTTTCCCTCATGCACGATATACAATTGATCCGTCAGTAATACACCACGGGCGGAAATCGATGACGCGCTTTCAGGATGATTCCTCCAATCAGTTTATCCCGAACACTCAGCCCAGGACCTCGACTCTGGGGCCACCGCTTGAGCAAAAATGCTCTCGATATGCACCCGAGCGCTTACAAACTGGCGCATCACTGCACCATCCTCCGAACTGGCGTTTTTGCTCATTGACCCGTCTGTACCGATCCCTTATATTTTAAATTGTATCCATGAGCAACAAACAGGGATTTGCTTGACGCTTTCAGGAAAAGCATGTATAAATCCGGCCTGAGTTTGCGATGATCATTGCAATAATAGATATTATTCCAATGATTTCAGGATACTAATTGATTTCGGCTTGATAGCCGGGTCCTGTGCAACAAAGGATCACGAACCCCGCCAGGTCCGGGAGGAAGCAACGGTAGTGAACCCCTTTGTGTGATACAGGGTGCCCGGCTATCATTTTTTTTAGTGCACGGTTTTAGATCCAGACTGGTATCCCATGTCCTACCTGGTATTTGCGAGAAAATATCGTCCCCAGACCTTCGAACAGGTAGTTGGCCAGGCCCCCGTGGTCAAGACCCTTCAAAACAGCCTGAAACGTGGCCGGGTGGCCCATGCTCTTCTGTTTTCAGGGGTGCGGGGAGTGGGCAAGACCACGCTGGCCCGCCTCATGGCCAAATCATTAAATTGCCAGGAAGGCCCCACCCCAGTCCCATGTAATGAGTGCCGTTCCTGTCTTGAGATAAGTGGCGGCTCAGCCCTTGATCTTCTGGAAATAGATGGTGCTTCCAACAGAGGCATCCAGGAAGTCAGGGAGCTCAAGGAAAAAATCAAATTCATGCCGACCTCATCGCGCTACAAGGTTGTCATCATCGATGAGGTCCACATGCTCACCAACGAGGCCTTCAACGCGTTGCTGAAGACCCTCGAGGAGCCTCCCTCGCATGTCTATTTCATGTTCGCCACCACGGAGTTGCACAAGATACCGGTTACCATCTTATCGCGCTGCCAGCGTTTCGAGCTGCGACGCGTCAGTTCGGAAGAGTTGAGCGGACATTTTCATAAATTAGCAGAATTGGAAGGAGTGGAACTCAGCAAAACGGCCCTCTCGCTTATTGTGCGCGAGGCAGACGGCTCAGTACGCGACGGTCTCAGTCTGCTGGATCAGGTTCTCTCCTATGGTGAATCGCCCATCGACGACAACGACGTGGTTGAAGTTCTCGGTCTTGTTAAGCGGGAAGTGGTACTAGGCATTGCCGGGGCGCTGCTCACCGGCGATCGTTCAAAGGCATTGACCATGCTCGCCGATGGATTCGACTTCGGCATGGACGTCAAGCGCTTCATCACTGACCTGCTGGAATGCTACAGAACCCTGCTGCTGATCAAGATCGGCAACTGCGAACAACTGCTCCAGCAGAGCGATGAGGATACTGAACAGCTTCGCATTCTGGCCCAGGCCCATCCGGTTGAATCGATTCATCATAAACTCAACCTGCTCATGCAGGCCGCCGATGATCTTCGTTTCTCTTTCCAGCCCAGGCTCACCCTCGAGACCTCTTTCCTGTCGATCATTGCGGCGGGCGATGTGATTGGAGTCGATACGCTGCTGGGTAAACTCGACAGCGCACTCGAATCACTGCCTGATCAGCCTGAGGTAGCCCCCCACCCACCCACTGACACGGTAGAATCAGAACCTGTCCCGGAAGAAAAAAAAAGTGAGACCAGCAGTGCGGAGGAGCCCCTCGCTCCCTCTCCTCTAACCCCAACCTTTACCCTCGAGCCTGCTGAAAACCCGGTAGAAACTGAAGCGCCCCTTGATGAGCCTGAGCCTGTGCCTGAGCCTGTGCCCGAGCCTGAGCCACCAGGGGAGCCTGAGTCCCCCCGCCGGGATGTGAGAAAGGACTGGTTGGCATTCATCGCTTTTCTTAAGAATGAAAAGGAGTGGATGGCCCAGAGTCTCCAGCAGACGATATCGGTAAAGGAAGACAACAAAGAACTGTTGCTCGAGTTCGATGACCCCAACGACTGTTTCGTTCTGCGTTCAAAGGAAAACCGACAGATTTTGACTGAGTACGTGCTTGACTTTTTCCAGCAGGATCTCAGCGTTCGAATCATCAGCCCTGAGAATAGCAACGGCACCGGAGTACAGAACTCGAATGAACCGAAGCGGCGCCGCCAGCAGCTTGCCAATCACCAGGTGGTACGTATGGCCGAAGAAATCTTCAACGGTCGGGTGGGCGATATCCGCATATCCGATCCCAACAAATAGAATAGGCAACCATAAAACCGAACCCAGGAACTTTCCATGGATCTATCTTCATTGATGCAGCAGGCTCGTGAGATGCACGAGAAAATGAATCGTGTGCAGGAAGAGCTTGCCTCGAAAAAAGTGACCGGCAGCGCCGGTGGCGGCATGGTAACCGTGCAGGCCACCGGAAAGGGAGAAATCATCTCGATCGCAATCGAAGACGAAGTGATCGATGCTTCCGAAAAGGATCTGCTTCAGGATCTTATCAGCGGCGCTGTCAACGACGCCTTGCGTAAGGCCCGCGAGCTCGCCAAATCGGAAATGTCCGGCCTGGCCGGCGGTGTCCAGATTCCCGGCCTCACCAACATGTTCTAGCGACGATGAGCGAAATCCAGGTCATACCGCCAGCCCTTGAACGGCTGGTGAGAAGCTTTTCATCTCTGCCCGGAATCGGAGCCAAGACTGCTACCAGGCTGGCCCTGACCATGCTCAGAAAGCCTGCCTCCGAGGCTCGAGAAATGGCCGCCGCACTCAGCGAACTGCACGGCTCCATCAGGCTCTGTTCGGCATGCATGGCCTTCTCAGAAACTGATCCCTGCAACGTCTGCGGCGATCCACGCCGGGACGGCACACTCGTTTGTGTGGTCGAGCAGCCGGCCGATCTGCTGGCCATCGAAAAAACCGATCATTACCGCGGCCATTACCACATCCTCCACGGGGTTCTTTCGCCGGTTGACGGCATCGGCCCTGCTGAGTTGAAAATCAAGGAGCTCCTGGCACGCCTGGAAGAGGGCACCATCAAGGAGGTGCTGATCGCCACCTCTTCGACCGTGCCCGGAGAAGCCACCGCATCCTATCTGATCGATGCGCTGAGCCGCTTTTCCGTTAAACTCACCAGACTGGCCTGCGGTATTCCCATGGGCATGGACATCAAATACGCCGATCAGCACACTCTGGCCAGGGCCATAGAAAGCCGCTCCGAAGCCACCTGATTTCCATTATCTTCAACGATAACCGCAAATAATCTTGACAGTTAGTCCCAATACTGTTAAGTGATGCAGGTTCTGTACTTGATGGAATGTTCGATCGTAACTATGTTTGCTGACATTCCTGAAGTTAATGAATTATCTGTCTTTTGGCTGGCACGATTCAGGTAATTGCAGGCGCGTAGCTCAGTGGGAGAGCGCTACCTTGACGTGGTAGATGTCGGCGGTTCGATCCCGCCCGCGCCTACCAGATACAAAGGCTAAAGGAAGAACGGAGTGCGGTCCGTTTGCTCTTTAGCCTTTATTTTTCTATGTGAAACGACGTAGTTTTTCTAAGCAAAGCGACTAAGAAATGGCAGAAATTGCAATTAAAATAGACGATCAGGAAGAACGCTTCCCCGGATCCACCACCGTGGCCGAAGCGCTCAAGTCCCTGATGTCGGGCAAGCAGCGCAAGCAGACCATTGCCGTGTACGCCAACGACCAGGCCGTGGATCTCGATGCCGAACTGGTCGAAGATACCGTCATTGTACCAATCAAGAAAGACAGTCCCGAGGCCCTTGAAATCCTGCGCCACTCCACTTCCCATATCATGGCCCAGGCAGTCAGGGAACTGTTTGGTGAAGATGTCAAGATCGCCATAGGACCGGCCATTGAGAATGGCTTTTACTACGATTTTCTGCGCGACACCCCGTTCAGCCCAGAAGACTTTGAGCAGATCGAGCAGAAAATGGCTGAGATAGCCGGCCAGGCGCTTCCTTTTTCCCACCGGGACCTGCCCCGGCAGAAAGCGATCGAAATATTCCGTGAGCAGGGCGAAAAATACAAGGTCGAGCTGCTCGAGGAAATGGTCGATGATACGGTATCGATTTATCAGCAGGGCAGCTTTGTCGACCTCTGTCGCGGCCCCCACATCCCAGACACTTCCTGGGTCAAGGACTTCAAACTGCTGCGGGTTGCCGGCGCCTACTGGCGCGGCGACGAGAACAACGATGTGCTGCAGCGCATTTACGGGACCGCCTTCTTTGATAAAAAAGCGCTGAAAAAGCATCTCAACGATCTGGAAGAAGCCAAGAAGCGTGATCATCGCCGGCTCGGCAAAGATCTGCAGCTGTTCACCATCAACGACCAGATTGGTCCTGGCCTGATCCTCTGGCAGCCCAAGGGCTCACAACTCAGAAGACTGATCGAGGACTATTGGAAAGACGAGCACTACCGGCACGGCTACGAATTGCTCTATACCCCTCACATAGCTCGGCATGATCTGTGGAACACGTCTGGGCACCTCGATTTCTATTCGGAGAACATGTACGCCTCGATGGAAATCGACGAAGTCAAATACCAGCTCAAGCCGATGAATTGCCCGTTTCACATCGGTGTTTACAAGAGTGACAAGAGGAGTTACCGCGAATTTCCCATCCGCTGGGCTGAACTCGGCACCGTCTATCGCTACGAACGGGCCGGGGCACTGCACGGATTGCTGCGGGTACGAGGTTTTACTCAAGACGACGCCCACATCTTCTGCCGGGCCGATCAACTCGACGAAGAGATTTTCAATATTCTCGATCTCAATCTCCTGATCCTCAAGCGCTTCGGTTTCGAGGACTACGATGTCTACCTGAGCACCAGACCGGAAAAATCGGTGGGCTCGGATGAAATCTGGGAAAAATCGACGGCGGCCCTGAAAAAAGCGTTGGAAAAGAAGGGACTCGGCTTCGAGATCGATCCCGGTGAAGGTGTTTTCTACGGCCCCAAGATCGACATCAAAATCAAGGACCAGCTCGGACGTTCATGGCAGTGCTCGACCATTCAGGTTGATTTCAACCTTCCGGACCGGTTCGACATGACCTATACCGGTTCGGACAACCGCGATCACCAGCCGATCATGATCCACCGCGCCCTGATGGGCTCTTTGGAACGTTTTGTAGGCGTTCTGATCGAGCATTATGCCGGCGCCTTTCCGATCTGGTTTACCCCGATTCAGGCTCGGATCATGAACATCACTGACGATCAGTCAGCTTATTGCGAAAGGGTTTATGATCAGTTGAGAAAAGCCGGGGTCCGGATAGAAAAAGATTTGCGCAACGAAAAATTGAATTATAAAATCCGGGAAGCACAGATGGCCAAAATTCCCTATATGCTTATTATCGGAGAGAAAGAAAAAGCCGGTAACACCGTCACCGTGCGCATGAGGGACGGTAAAAATCTTCCACCAATGAGCATCGATGAATTTGCGGCGAAGATTGAAGAGGAGAGCCGCCAGGGAAGAGGTATCTGAGCTGCGGAGCAGGGAGGAGTCGTCCGCTGTCCGTGAGAAGACAGACATGAATGCAGACGGCAGAGATGGTACACACGTAGAGGAGGCCCGATATTAAAAGAAGAGGAAAACCCACCCCGGGACAGAGAGAGGAGAAAGTAGTCATCAACGATGCCATCCGGCACGATCAGATCAGACTGATTGGCGCGGATGGGTCGCAACTCGGTATCATGAGTGCTGACGAAGCCCGGGAGCGGGCCTACGACGATGGTCTGGATCTGGTTGAGGTTTCGGCTACTGCCAAACCACCTGTATGCCGGATCATGAACTACGACAAGTACCGCTACGAACAGAAAAAAAAGCTGCAGGAAGCCAAGAAAAAACAGACAACGATCGAGACCAAGGAGGTCAAGTTCCGCCCCAAGACCGAGGAGCATGACCTGAACTTCAAGATCAAACACATTCGAAAATTTCTTGGCCAGAAAAACAAAGTGAAAATCACCATGCGTTTTCGGGGCCGTGAAATTGTCTATTCACAAACCATCGGCCTGGAAGCGATGAACAGGATCGCCGAAACATTGGCAGACGACGCCACTATCCTGCAGCCGCCGACCATGGAAGGTCGTCAGATGGTCATGTTCGTCGGCCCGAAGCTGCAGAAGTAGGCTAAGCGTCAACCATGAGATAAAAAAATTGGATTTTCGTTCAGTATCAAGACGCGAGTAGAATTCTCTCAGGCATATAACTGTGTGCGGGGATCACATTTTTTCACGCACTACAAAAATTGAACGAAAAGATAATTTAAAAGAGGTTTCCCGCCGGAGTCACGCACTGGCCGCCCCCCACCCACGGTCTGGCAGCGAGTCACGGCTTTATTTTGATTGTAAAGGAGTAGTATCATGCCCAAGATGAAGACAAACAGAGGCGCTGCCAAACGTTTCAAAGCTACCGGCACCGGTAAGATCAAACGTAACAAAGCGTTCAGCAGCCATATTCTGACCAAGAAATCTACGAAGAGAAAACGTAATCTCAGGCAGTCCGGCCTGGTGGACAGTGCCAACGCCAAGGCGATCAAAAAGATTCTGCCTTACATGTAGCGTTGTCCTCATTCGCTGAGGCAATCTGAGATTCCGACTCGCAGTGTTAAAAGGAGTTAGCAATGCCACGAGTAACAAGAGGCTTTAAGGCCCGCAGAAGAAGAAACCGTGTCCTGAAACAGGCCAAAGGCTACCGCGGCGGTCGTCACAAACTTTATCGTACGGCCACCGAGGCGGTTGATCGAGCCCTGGTCTATGCCTATCGGGACAGAAGAACCAAGAAAAGAGATTTCCGGCGGCTGTGGATCACCCGGATCAGTGCTGCTGCCAAGATGCATGGAACGAGCTACAGCAAACTCATGGGCGGTCTGAACAAGGCCGGTGTTGAGCTTGATCGCAAGGTGCTCGCCAACATGGCGATCCTGGATCCCAACGCATTTTCAGAAGTGGTCAAAATCGCAGCCGAAGCACACGCGTAACCCACCCTTCTGTACTGTTTTCAATGCCGGTTGCGATTTTCTCTAATCGTAACCGGCATATTGTTTTACTGACCTTCACCTTCATGCAATCATGGAACAAGAGCTAGAAAAACTACTCAGCGAAGCCAGCGTTGAACTCGAGCAGGTAAACAGTTCCAGCCAACTCGAAGAGTTTCGCATCAGGTACCTGGGACGCAACGGCCAGCTCAGCGGATTGATGAAACAACTTGGCAGCGCCGCCAAAGAGGATCGGCCGCGGTTGGGCAAACTTGCCAACTCGGTGCGCGGCGACCTGGAAAAGATTTTCACCTTAAAAAGCGCGGCTCTGAACCAGCAGCAGGACGGGACAGAACGTCCGGACCTGAGTCTGCCCGGCCGACGCCGAGTGAAGGGCAGCCTGCATCCGGTTACCCAGTGCATGGAAGAAATCTGCGAGATATTTGCCTCCATGGGCTTTTCCATTGCCGAAGGCCCGGACATCGAGCTGGACTACTACAACTTCGAGGCTCTCAACATTCCTGAGCATCATCCTGCCCGTGACATGCACGATACCTTCTACATCGGCGATTCGATCCTGCTCAGGACTCATACGTCACCAATGCAGGCCAGGATCATGGAGAACAAGCAGCCGCCGATTCGCGTGATCGCCCCCGGCAAAGTCTACCGCTGTGACTCGGATATCACTCATACCCCTATGTTTCAGCAGGTTGAGGGCTTTCTTGTCGACCGCAATATCTCCTTTGCCGATCTCAAAGGTGTGCTCACCGTTTCGCTGCAGAAGATTTTCGAAAAGGATCTGGCCGTGCGTTTCCGGCCCAGCTTTTTCCCATTCACCGAGCCGAGCGCCGAGGTCGACATTGCCTGTGTCATCTGCAGCGGAGATGGCTGCCGGGTGTGCAAAAAAACGGGCTGGATAGAAATCCTCGGTTCCGGCATGATCGACCCCGAGGTTTTCAAAATGGTGAACTACGACCCTGAGGTCTACAGCGGTTTCGCCTTTGGCCTTGGTGTGGAACGTATCGCCATGCTCAAATACGGCATTGATGATATCAG
>CBFCWR010000094.1:0-9772 GCA_965601575.1 uncultured Desulfofustis sp.
CCTGATAGATTCCGATACCGCTGGCCTTGAAGGCGAGAATCTCGGAATCGTTGGCCAGCCGAGAAAATCCCACAGTGATGCCAAGCATGGCAGCCATGGGAATCGAGTAGAGAAACATGTTGGGGAATAGATATGAAAAAATCCTGACGAAATCGCCCAGGCTGATCTCGAGTTCAAGAACTAGATTTAGAAACGGAATGAGCTTTATGAGAAAAAAGACGCCATTCATGATCAGAAAACTGGCGAAAAACGGTGCCAGCATTTCTGTTGCCAGGTAGCTGTAGAAAAGCAGAGGCAGGCGATACTTTATCTGCAAGGCAGGTTGAGATGGCGGTGATTTCACAGGAGGTTCAGTAGCCACCGGTTTGGGTGGAGTGGAGAATTCGTTTTATGAGGCTGGTTTATTGAAAACGCGATTCCGTAAGCGGGTCTTCAATGGTGACATCGATCCAGTTTTGGTCCCACCATTCTATGGGGGTAACAAAGACTCCATTGACCAGCATGGAGAAGTGAAGGTGGTCACCCCCGGCCATACCCGTGGTGCCGGTCAAGCCGATGACAGTTCCCTTGTCGACCTGGTCATTGGGCACCACATCGATCTGGCTGAGATGGGAATAGAGACTGAATACCCCTTGCCCATGATCGATCATCGCCATATTTCCGTAAATGCCAAGATAGTCGGCGAAAATGACTATTCCTCCCTCGGCGGCCTTTACCTCGGCCTTTCTCGTTGAGGCCAGGTCGATTCCGAGATGTACCTGACGATCAATCGGCTTGTCGCCGTAGTAGTAGGTTCGATGATCGGCAAAGCCGGCCCTTGAACTGCCCGGCATGCGATAAAATTTACCCTTCCAGAGGCGCTCATGATGGGGGGACCCGCAGAGTTCTGAAATCTTATTGTTGTTCTTGATGCGGATTTCGTTGTTGGTAAACAGGTACTTGTCGACCATGGATCCGGCCATCTCCGGATAATACTGCATGAACTCTGGTATTTTCTTGTCCAGAAAACCATCGGAGACATTGATCCTGTCCTGGCGGAAATTCTTCTTTTTGAAGACTACAGAAAAGGGCATCTGAGTTTTATTACCGGCAGGGTCTGTGGCGACCACGAAGGAGGAATCCAGCCCGTTCGCCGAGTATGGCAGCGCGAAGTAACAGATATACGTGTCATCCCTGCCGTCACCAATAAGGAAACCGGGATGAAAACGGTCGTTTATTTGAACGCCGCTGGTAATTTCAGGATCGGTCAATCGATAGATGGCAATACCGGCGCCCCCTGGGTAAATATATTGTTCGCTGTGCAGAATAGACACTTTGGGTGGCGTGGTGTCTATGGAGAGCTCCTTGGAGATTGAAGTGGTGTTGCCTTTCAGCAGTCCCCGGAGTGAATAGTCATGGGCCTCCAGGACAAGCTGGGCAGGACCGTCTTTGAAGCCAGATTCGGCAGGGTTGAACGGTATTTTTACTGTTTTCTGGGGCTCTCCAACCATGCCGGTGAACCCTTTTCTCGGAAATTGCTCGAGGTAAAGTTCTTTGACAACTTCACCCTGTTTGATGTGGGCTCTGAGCTGCCGTAAACCGCTTTTGTTGTCGGCGGCACTGATTTCCACCATGCTGTTTTTACCAAGATAGGCGTGTGGAGATTCAAGTGCAAGTCTGGGTTTCTCGCCCTCGAAAAACAGAAAAAAGGCGGCCGCCCCGCCACCTGCAAGTAAAAAGAATAAAATTAATAAAAGAGTTGATTTTGATCTGCCTCTCGAGTGTTTCAATCTTGACATGGTGAACGTTCCAGGAAATGGCAGCTAGCTCTGCCAGATTATTTCATATTTTTCAATATGTAGATCTTTTGCCGGAGCGATGATCAAGCGCTTGCGAATGTCATTTTCCAACTGATTGACGGTCAATTCCTCATCCTTGAGGAGCATATCGGCGATTCTGGGATTTACCCTTACGGTGACTGCTGACCCGTCAGCCCGGTCAGAATTACGGCTGATCTTGCGGAAAATTTCATAACAGATGGTCCGTCGTGATTTCAGCACCCCTTCACCTGCACAGTAGTAGCAGGGCTCGCACATCATCTGGTTGAGATTTTCACTGTGACGTTTCCTGGTCATCTGCACCAGACCGAATTCGGAGAGCTTGAGGATATTGACCCGGCTCTTATCTTTCTTGACCGCCTCCTTGAAGGTAGTGAACAACTCTTCCCGGTGCAGTTCGTCATCCATGTCGATGAAGTCGATAATGATAATACCGCCGATATCTCTGAGCCGGAGCTGGTAGGCGATTTCCTTGGCCGCCTCCATGTTGGTCTTGAATATCGTTTCGTTGAGATCGTTCTTGCCGACAAACCTTCCGGTATTGACATCAATTACCGTAAGTGCTTCGGTATTTTCAATGATGATGTAGCCCCCGGAGCGCAGCCATACTTTTTTCTCCAGCGCTTTGCTGATCTCGACGTCAATACCGTAGGCCTCGAAAAGAGGCAGTTCACCCCTGTACAAGGAGATTTTGTTCTTCAGTTTAGGAGTGAATGTATTGACGAAACTCATAAGAGAGTCGTAGGACTTTTCATCGTCGATGATCAGATAATCGACATCGCTGGTAAACAGGTCCCGCACCGAACGAAGCGTGATATCAAGATCCTCATAGATAAGCGAAGGGACTCTGGCGGAGGAAGCTCTGCCCCTGATTTCATCCCAGAGCAGCATCAGAAAGTCCATATCCGCTTTTATATCATCCTTGGGGGCGCGCTCAGCCACTGTTCTGACGATAAACCCGACGTCGTCCGGCCGCAACTCATCGATCATGGTCCGCAATTCATTTCTGGTTTCTTCGTCCTCGATTTTGCGTGAAATGCCGATATGATCGGTCTGGGGGATAAAGACCAGATTTCTGCCAGGCAGGGTGATCTGGCAAGTCAGTCGGGCACCTTTTGTGCCTATGGGATCCTTACTGATCTGGGCCATTACTTCCTGGCCCTCGCTGATCAGGTCCTCGATCTTGAGTCCATGGGCACTTGGTTTTTCCAGCTGTTCTGCTGAAATCGATGGGGCGTGATATTCTGCTCCTACTAACTCGGCGGCAAGTTGCTTTCTCTGGGAGGCAGGTACATAGATATCATCCACATACAGAAACCCGGTCCGCTCAAGCCCGATATCGACAAAAGCCGCCTGCATTCCCGGCAGGACCCGGACAACCCGACCGATATAAATATTGCCCATGAGCCCCTTTTCGGTGGGGCGCTGCAGGTGAAATTCGGTCAAGTTGCCATTTTCAACAAGGGCAATTCTAACCTCGTACCGTCTGGAGTTTATCAGTATTTCAGTAGTCATCTATTACAATTCAGCTTCTGTCCTCAATCTCTCAGGTTTCATACGTGCCATAACCTGCGAACGGCAGCCTTTTCTGTCGGGAACCTGAGGATCCATCACGATATCATTTAGCGGGTAAGGGTACCAATATACCGCAGATGTCTGTATAATTGCCACCTTTCCTTGGGTAATTTGAAAAATTGAACGGAACCGGTTCGATGGGCGATATCTCGGTAATCATACCTACTTACAACAGATCGAAAAGATTGCGTAAGGCACTCGAATCAGTTGCGCGGCAGCGTCTGTTGCCGACTGAGGTGATCATTGTCGATGACGGGTCGACGGATGAAACTGCTCACCTCATCGACGGGTTCAGAAAAATCCTTGCGCCGAATCTTCTCTATTATTTCCAGCCAAACCGAGGTCCGGCTGCAGCCAGAAATAGAGGAGTAGAAATGGCTTCGGGTAACTATCTGGCCTTTCTCGATTCGGATGACGAGTGGCATCGGGACAAGCTTGCCATACAGTATGAGGCGCTGCATGCCAATCCCCACTATCTGGTTTCCCACACACAGGAGCGCTGGTTAAAAAACGGCATCCATCTCAATCAAAAAAAATATCACCATCCCCGTCATGGCGATATCTACAGCCAGGCGCTTAAGTTATGTTGTGTGGGCATGTCGACGGTGATGACCAGAAAAAAGCTGTTTGACCGATATGGGCTATTTGACGAATCTCTGCGCTGCTGTGAAGATTATGACTTGTGGCTCAGGGTAGCTTCGTATGAAATGTTTTTGCTTGTTGAGAAGCGATTAACCGTCAAGCATGGAGGAAGGCTGGATCAGGTTTCTCACGCTTTCCGGATGGGAATGGACCGTTTCAGGATTCAGGCGCTGGCCAAACTGGTCATGGATACATCGATACCCAAGGAAAGGCGTGATGCGGCACACCATGAATTGATGCACCGCTGTACTATCTACGGGATGGGGTGCGTGAAGCATGGGAAAGCTGCAGAGGCATCATTTTATTTCGAACTGGCTGATCAATCCAGATCTTGTCTCTGTCGAGACTCTCTAAGGTAAAATAACATGACTCCTGATTGGCGGGATCCGTCTGTGCACCTCACACGAATTTATCTGGAAAAAAACTGTGTGGGTAATCCCTATGGTGAAGAGATTATCGCCCGTGCAAATCTGCCGGTCACCACGGTTGACGAAAAGGACTTGGGAACGCTCGTGGGTGGCGAATATCCAGCCAATCTCAGGGAAGGTAAAAAATCACTTCTGCTCTGCCGGAATCAAGGCGAGTTCCTCAAGGATTGTCCAGGTACCAGAGAATATAGGTGCTGCGATTACCGCGTACTCAACGTCGGCCTGGGCTGCCCGATGGATTGTGCTTACTGCATCTTGCAGGCCTATCTCAACACACCCTACATGAGCTTCTTTCTGAACGTAGAGGATTTGTTCGGCGAATTATCCGCTAAGCTGCGCAGCCATCCCGCGCACATAATGCGCATAGGAACAGGAGAATTTACGGATTCAATGGCCCTGGATAGAATTACCGGGCTTTCCACCAGGTTGGTCAATTTCTTTGGTGAGCAGGATAAAGGTGTGCTGGAACTGAAAACCAAGAGCGCTGCGATTGAAAACCTGCAGCACCTCAATCATAACGGCAGAACCATCGTGGCCTGGTCGCTCAACAGTGAGTATGTCATCACCACGCAGGAAATACGGGCGGCCACCCTCGAACAGCGGCTCGACGCTGCAGCCAGATGCGTGGAGTGGGGGTATGATTGCGCATTTCATTTCGACCCGATTATTTCATATCCCGGCTGGGAAGCGGGATACAGAAAAGTGATAAAGCAGCTGTTTGACAAGATTCCAGCTGAGCGTATCGTCTGGATATCGCTTGGTGGGTTTCGCTACCTGCCTTCTTTGAAAACGATCGCTTCGGAGAGGTTCCCCAAGACCCAAATTTTTGCCCATGAGTTCGTTGATGGAATGGACAATAAAAAACGATATTTCAGGTTTTTCAGGGTAAAACTTTATAAAATGATCTATGAAGAGATCAGGTCTCGATGTGCGCCCCATACGTGTATCTACTTCTGTATGGAGAGTGATGAAGTGTGGCAGGCGATCATGGGATTTTCTCCGGAAGAAAAAGGCGGTGTGGGCGCAATGCTTGACCGGGCGGTGGAGCTGAGATGAAATTGTCAGGGTGGTCGTGTAATAATTCCACAGACCATCTGAATTGTATATTGTTCTTTAGCCAAATTTTCGTATAGTCTAGGCATTGCCTTTCCACCCATCATTCAGGAGACAGAAGATGATAAATAAAGCCATAATTATCGGCAACCTCGGGGCTGACCCGGAGATTAGATATACCCAGAGCGGCAGCCAGGTCGCGACATTCAACGTCGCGACCACCGAAAGGTGGCGGGACCAGAGCGGGACCATGCAGGAATCCACCGAGTGGCATCGCATAGTTGCCTGGCAGAGGCTTGCCGAGATCTGCGGTGAATACCTGCATAAGGGGTCCAGGGTTTACATCGAGGGGAGGATCCAGACACGCAAGTGGCAGGATCAAAGCGGCAACGATCGTTATACTACAGAAATCGTCGCCCGGGAAATGAAGATGCTGGATCGTCGCGAGAGCGGCTCCGGCGGCACGGGATCCCAGGACTCGGGTACCTCAGAACCTCCTCCCTACGGCAGTTCCATGGGTGAAGATGTACCGTTCTAGCTGATCGGATAAGCAGAGACTAAAAGCTCGGTAATATCAGGACACTAAGTCTCGCCGACCTGGGGTTTTCAGCGGCAATTTTCCGCTTCTGTCAGACCTGGGTATTAAAGACCTTTTCCACGATTGAAATAATCGAATAGTCGATCCGCCCAATGCGCTTGACTGCGGGTCTATCAATCCCTATTATGCTGCCATAAAGTTCGTTGGCGGTGGGGGACCGTCACGGCAATTTCATATGTTTCTCGTAGAATGGATTACTACAAAATTCTGGGGGTTGGGAAAAACGCCGATTCCGAAGAAATCAAAAAGGCGTACAGGAAATTAGCGTTAAAGTACCACCCAGATAAGAACAGCGGCAACAAGGAGTACGAGGCCAAGTTCAAGGAAATCAGCGAGGCCTATGCAGTACTGTCCGATCCGGACAAACGCCAGCAGTATGACACCTACGGGTCCGCGGGATTTCATCAGAGATACTCCCGTGAAGACATATTTCGGGGTTTCGATATCAACGAGATCTTGCGCCAGTTCGGCTTCGGAACTTCTGGTTTTTCTTCTCCCAATTTCAGGTCGCACATGGGCGGCGGCTCAGCCCAGCATAACTTCAATTCCTTTTTTACCCAGAACTCTGCCGGCGCGGGAACGTGCGGTGGAGGATGCAATCAACCGGTCAAGGGACAGGATCTGACCTATCAGTTGGCTGTGAGTCTGGAAGACGTACTCAACGGTGCTGAGCGACAGTTAACCCTTAGGAAAAACGGCAAGACGGAAAATGTATCCGTAAAAATTCCCAAGGGTATTGAGGAAGGGAAACGCCTTCGTCTCAAAGGCAAGGGAGGCGAAGCGCCCATGGGTGGAATACCCGGGGACCTTTACCTCAAGGTCCAACTCGAGCCCCATGAGTTCTATGAGCGCCAGGGAGAGGATCTCATCCTCACCAAACAAATATCCTTTAGCGATGTATGCCTCGGTGCTAAAATTGAAGTTGAATCATTGGACGGCAAAAAATTCATGGTCAACGTGCCGTCCGGTACCAATGGGGATTCAAGGCTTCGCATCAAAGGCCAGGGGTTGCCCAGTGGACCCATTGGCGAGCGTGGTGACCTTTTTGTGAAGGTAGGCGTCAAGGTACCCAAAGAGCTCACCGATGAACAGAAGGACCTTATCGAGTCGCTTAAAGAAGCCGGTCTCTAGGTGATCGGCGGCGCATGGCGAAAGGGAGTGTCTTCTGAGGCACTCCCTTTTTTATTGGTTTTTCCCGAACGCATCGGTGATAACAGCTCAACAGAGCCCATCACAGGAAATCAGCTATGGAAGGTGAAATATGATCATCCGGGTATTGGTCGCACTGATAGGTTTTCAGCTATTTCTCTATTACGGTCAGCCTCTCTGGGCAGCACACGGCCTGGCCATTGACGGCAACCTGAAATATCCCGCTGATTTTGAACAGTTTGACTACGTATCCGACCAGGCAGAAAAAGGTGGTGATCTGATTCTTCATGCTGTCGGCAGCTTCGATAAGATGAATCCGTTCACGCTCAAGGGAAGTGCTCCTGAAGGTCTTCAGAGCCTGGTATTTGAAACCCTGACAGTGTCTTCACTCGACGAACCGTTCGCCCAGTATGGGCTTCTGGCAAAAGATATAGTGGTCGCCGATGACGGCTTGTCGGTAACATTTATTCTCGATGAAGGGGCACGTTTCTCAGATGGCTCTGAAGTGACCGCAGAAGATATAAAATTCAGTGTCGAAATGATGAAAAGCGATTTGGTCCATCCTCTCTACCCTTACTACTACGCAGATATAACAGATGTAGAAATAAAGGATACGTATACCGCGAAGCTTAATTTCAAACAGAAGAACAGGGAGTTGCCCCTGATTGCCGGACAGATTCCAGTGATGTCCAAAAAATTTTACGAGCAGCAGGGATTCGATAACAGGGAACTGGTACCGCCAGTGGGGTCAGGACCATATCGGATAAAATCCTTCAAGCAGGGCCGGTATATTACCTACGAACGCAATCCCGATTATTGGGCGCGAGAACATCCCGTTCGTAATCACATGTTTAATTTCGATACCATCACTTACAAATATTACAAAGATCGATCAGTTGCCGTGGAAGCATTCAAAGCCGGTGAATTCGATCTTATGCTGGTCAACGTCGCCAAGCAGTGGGCAAGGGACATTGCCGGACCGAAGGTGGAGGCGGGTGAGATAATCAAACAAAAGTTTCCCCACCGGAACAATGCTGGCATGCAGGGATTCGTGATGAACACCAGAAGACCGGTGTTTAAAGAGAAGGCGGTGCGCCAGGCGATCGGTCTGGCCTTTGATTTCGAATGGACCAATAAGAGCCTGTTTTATGATCAATATGAAAGATCTAATTCCTACTTTTCCAACTCCCACCTTGCTGCAACCGGACTGCCGGCGGCTGAGGAGCTTGAGCTGCTGAGTCCTTTGAGAGATGAGCTCCCCGATGAGGTCTTTTCAGCAGAACTGAAGCCGCCGTCGACCGCCCTCCCCGGCGGCCTGCGTACCAATCTTAGACAGGCTATGAATCTCTTGCAAGAGGCGGGATGGAGCATGGAAAACGGAGTACTCCAAAAGGAGGGGGTTCGTCTCAGTTTTGAGATTATTCTGGTGTCGCCTACCTTTGAGCGGGTTATGGCAGCATTTACCGGCAATCTGAAGAAGATCGGAATCGATGCCTCCTATCGAACCATCGATTCTGCGCTCTACACCGACAAGATCAATAACTTTGATTTTGATATGTGTGTCTTCGTCTTTGGTCAATCCCAGTCTCCCGGAAACGAACAGATAAATTTCTGGCACTCCAAGGCGGCTGACCGTAAAGGTTCGAGAAACCTGGCTGGCATCCAAGATCCGGCGGTGGATGCGCTGATCGACAGGATCATCTATGCTGAAGATGGGAAATCTTTAACCACAGCCGCCAGGGCGCTCGATCGGGTTCTCTGGTTCGGGTATTATGTGGTTCCGAATTGGTATCTGAGCGGTCATCGTCTTGCCTATCACAACAGTTTCAAGCACCCTTCAACCTTGCCAACCTACTATGATTACTTCTCTTTTTTAATGACTTGGTGGCATAAGTAAAAAAGGGGGAGGGGGGTTGTTCGGGGAGGGTGAAATGGCACGACGGACAGCAAAATATCATTTGCCAGATTCTCGGAAGTGCTCCTAACTTATTGTTCTGAGGCCGAAAATTTTTGTTTTTTTTCTTGACGCCCCAAAAACCTACTGCTACAGTGCATCTAGATGCTCCGCTTGTATGTGAGTGTCAGTAATTTCAAGGGACTGGAGTCCCAAGTCTGATTTGACGGCACTACGCCGTCGCATTGTCGGGAGGAGATCAGAATGTCGGAACGTGTGCAAGGCAAGGTGAAGTGGTTCAACGCGAGCAAAGGGTATGGATTTCTTGAAAGGCCGGATGGAGAAGCAGACGTGTTCGTGCATTTCAGCGCCATCCAGGGAGAGGGCTTTCGCACTCTTGAAGAAGGGGAGCCGGTCGAGTTTTCAGTTGCGCAAACAGACAAAGGGCTCCAGGCGGAAAACGTGGTAAAAGTCGGTTAAGCTCGACGCAAACCGTCCCCAACCCCGAGACGTCCTTTACGTCTTGGGGTTTTTTATTTCCTGTCTACAACCATAAGCGACCCAAACCAACTTGGTTTACATATTATCTCAAATCCGAAACCTCAGGCTCCATGAA
>CBFCWR010000095.1:0-9721 GCA_965601575.1 uncultured Desulfofustis sp.
GGGACTGATCTGGCCAAGTAATCCCCCACGAGAGGCCCTTGTGCTCAATCTCTTTGAACGATGAAACGAAATAACGTTCGCTTTCATTCGTCCATGATGGGGACGGAGTTCAACTCTGTCCCCGCCCGGTAGAAAGGCAATTCAATTGCGTCCCCGATTGATCTATTCTAAGGCCGGTTCTCCATCGCTACGAAGGGGCGCTCGACCACACCCTGATAGATCTGACGGGGCCGTCCGATGCGGTTGGCTTCCTTGTCCATGTGCATCTCCTGCCAGTGGGAAATCCAGCCCGGCAGACGTCCCAGTGCGAACATAACGGTGAACATGTTGGTCGGTATGCCCATGGCCCGGTAGACGATTCCCGAGTAGAAATCGACATTGGGGTATAGGTTTCTGGCAACGAAATAATCATCCTCGCTGACCCGCCGTTCGAGTTCCTGGGCAATCTCGAGCAAAGGGTCATCGACCTCCATTGTGCTCAGGATTTCATTGCTCGCTTTCTTGATGATCTTGGCCCGGGGATCATAGGTCTTGTACACCCGGTGGCCGAAACCGGAGAGTCGGTAGGGATTGTCGGGATCCTTGGCCATCTTGATGTACTTGTCGAAGTCCTTGTTGTCGGCATAGATCGTTTCCAGCATCCTGATGACGGCCACATTGGCGCCGCCGTGCAGCGGCCCCCAGAGCGCCCCGACCCCGGCGGCCACCGACGGGTAGAGTCGAACGCCGGAACTGCCCACCAGCCTGACCGTGGAGGTAGAACAGTTCTGCTCGTGATCGGCGTGCAGAATCAGCAGCTTGTTCAAGGCAGAGGTCATCAGCGGCTCGATCTTGTAGGGCATATTGGGACGATGGAACATCATGTTCAGAAAGTTCGAGCAGTAGTTCAGGTCGGCCCGGGGATAGACCAGCGGGTGGCCGATGCTTTTCTTGTAGGAAAAGGCGGCGATGGTCCTGATCTTGGACAGCAGCCGGGCGGTGGCGGTGGTGATACCACCGTAGGGATCCTCATCCAGGTCCATCTCCGGGTAGAAATCGTGCAGGGTGTTGACCATGGTCGACAGGATGGACATCGGCGAGGCGTTGGGCGGAAAATGATCGAAGAAATGGATCAAGTCCTCGTGGATCAGGGCGTAGCGGATCATGTCGCTGCGGAATTTCTCAAATTCCTTTTCATTGGGCAGCTCGCCGGTCAGCAGCAGGTAAGCCACCTCGATGAAGACGCAGTTTTCGGCCAGATCGGCAATATCATAGCCCCGATAGCGGAGGATACCATTCTTGCCGTCCAGGTAAGTGATGCCGGATTCGCAGGAACCGGTATTCATGTAGCCGCTGTCCAGGGTGATCAGGCCCGTATCGCGCAGAAGGTTGCGTATGTCGATCGCTTTTTCTCCAGTGGTGCTCTCGACCACAGGCAGCTCATAGGTCTGTCCATCGATGGTTAATTGTGCTGTCTGGTTGGTCATACTATCCTCGTCATCTCGGGTTTGCCTGTCGACGATAATCCTGAGTTACGGCGATATTTACATTACGACTGCAGCAGGCCGACCTCCGGCTGGGTGCAGCGCGGTGATGTATCGCCTGGTCGGGCCATGGAAACCAGTAGACGTCGCCTGACAGGATTAGTGTCGCACAGTGGTTGTTGCGGACGGATGGCTGCCGCAGGGATGCTGCAGTCATATCGTAAAACACAGGCAGTATAGCCGGAAAACCGGCTTTCGGCAAATTCATTTATCCGTGAAACAGGCAGCAGACGTAGACCCTTAACTTTTTGCCTGACCGAGTCATAGTACTTATAGGTGAAGGTAGGCAGGTAAATCTGACTCATTTCCAGGTATACGTTATGCCTGGCAGAACAATGATGGATTAGAATATGACGGGATTGAAGGAGGAGATGGCTCACCTGGAGCTTCCCCTGCTCATCGAGTACGGGGTGCTTCCGGAAGAAAAGGACCAGGCACTGGCGGTTTATGAGAAATATCGCCACAGTCCGGCTGCAGTATCTCTGCTGCGCAGCTACTATTCAGATCTGCCCGAGGCCCGGGAGGAGATGGCCGTCGATCTGAAAATAGTCGCCAGCCGACAGGGCACCGACCTTGTCGTGCTGCAGTCAACCCGACACGATTATCTCTACCTGCATGCCGACAACCAGGTGCTGTTGCTGGGAGAGTTCAAGGACGGCATCGAGGATGAGTCGATCCTGCACCATTTTCAGTTCAGAAATCGTGAAGATTTCTGGGAGAAGACCGGCACCAGCCCGGCCCATTTACCGTCGCTGCATGCCCCGGAATCGACTGGCTCACTCCGTGTCTGCGTTGCCTGCGGCGTCGCGGCAGGCGAATTCCATATTCTGGGCTGCCCGGTGGAGCAGTGTCCCTGGTGCGAAGCCCAGCTGAATCACTGCAACTGCCGGTTCGATCAGCTTGGCGTCAGTATCATCGATGACGAGGAGCAACTGGATCGTTTCGAACTGGTGCTCGAACGCAAGGGGCGCATCCCATTCGCAGCCGGACAGAACCCTTCCTATCCGACGGCCGGGGATGATCCCGGACCTGGAGAGCTTAAGCAGACAACTGACGAGGGCTGAAATAGCGGCGGGATTTAGAATGGCTGACAGGTCCTTGAAAAAAAGGGGACACGATCATGATCGTGTCCCCTTTTTTTATCCTTCTATTGAGATGGGTATTGTGTCCCCATACGCTACTCGGGACTGATTCTTTTCAGATACTTGTAGATATCAGACTCGGATGAGATCACCATCGAGGTGTTCCCCCCGATGACTTTATCATAGCTTTCCAGGGTCTTCATAAAAGAAAAAAATTCGGGATCCTGGCTGAAGGCATCGGCATAAATCTTGGTTGCCTCGGCATCCGCCTTACCTTTTATCTCAACCGCCTCCCGGTTGGCGGTGGAGGTGATTACACGCAGTTCCCTATCAACCGTACCGAGAATTCTCGCCTTCTGACCCTCACCCATGGAGCGCTTTTCAGCGGCGATTCGTTTACGCTCGGAAATCATCCGATCATAGACGCGCTGACGCACTGACTCGATGTAGTTGACCCGGCGAAACATCACATCGTTAAGCTGGATGCCGTATTGCGGCATGGCCCGGGAGGCGATTTCCAGCACCTGCTCAGAGATCACATCGCGCCCCCGTACCGGTTTGGTGCCCGGTTCCTGATTCGAAGGAGTCATGGTATCCAGCGACCAGTCGGAGCTGCGAATGATCTCGATCAGATTGTTCTTGTTTACCATGTCGCGCACCGTACCGCCGATGATGTCGTCGAGCAGCGACTGGGCCCGTGCTTCGGTGCGCACCGCCTGCATGTACTTGAGCGCGTCGGCAATTCTCCAGCGGGCGCTGACGTCCAGGTAGACGAAGGTCTTGTCGTTGGTGGGAATCTGGTTCGGATCACCGTCCCAGATGAAGATCCGTTTGTCGAACTCGTTGACCTGCTGCAGGAACGGTACTTTGAAATAGAGTCCGGCATCTGTTTTCGGCGAACCGATCGGTTTGCCGAACTGGGTGATCATCACCTGCTTGCCTTCCTGGACGATGTAGAAACCGTCGTAGACCACGACGATTCCGAACAGCACCAGTCCGATCAGGAGAAAATTGGTAATTTGTTTCATGGGAGTCCTCCTTACCTTACTGGCCCTGTTGGACCGATTGAGTTTCTTTGCGCAGGTTCAACAGCGGCAGTGGTCCCTGCTGGGACTCGTCGAGCATGTAGATGGTCTCAACGGTGGGCAGTACCTGCTGCATGGTTTCCAGATACATGCGCTGGCGGGTAACATCCGGGGCGTTTTCGTATTCGCTGAGGATATCAAGAAAGCGGGTGGTCTCACCGACGGCGTTGTTGACCCGCTCCGTTGCATAACCACGGGCCTCCTCGACAATCTTCAGGGCGTTACCACGGGCGGCAGGGATAACCCGGTTGTATGTCTCTTCAGCCTCGTTGACCAGCCGCTTCATATCCTGGTCGGCCTCGTTGACCTCGTTGAAGGCCGGCTTCACCGGATCGGGCGGGTTGATGTCCTGGAACTGTACGGTGACCAGATCTACGCCTGCCTCGAGAAGGTTGAGCTGCTCCTGCAGTTCCTGCCGAACTTCAGCTGCGAGCAGATCGCGGTTGCTGAGTACGAAGTCAAAGTCCATATTGCCGACAACCCTCCTGGTGACCGTTTCGGAAAGGTCGTGAACGGCCTGTTTGACATCCTGGATCTTGAACAGGTAGTTGAAGGGGTCGCCAACCCGATACTGGACGATCCAGGCCACGTTGATGACGTTCTTATCAGCGGTCAGCATCAGCGACTCCATGTCGTAGCCGCGGTTGTCGAAGGTCGTTCGCTGGCCTGGAGTCCGGGTTCTGAAACCGAACTCCTGCTTCTGGATTTGGCGTACGTTTACCTTGGCCAGGTCTTCAATGTAGGGGATCTTCAGATGCAAGCCCGGCTGGGCGGTCCGGTTGTATTTACCGAAGCGCAGCACCACTCCGACTTCGCTCGGAGCAATCTTGAAGAATGACTGATAGAGGCCCTGAAGGACAATGATGACCAGGGCCAGGATGAGCACTTTGGAAATTATTGAAAAGGGGCTGGGCGGCGTCCGTTTCGTGGGCTGCTCGCCGTCGCCGGGAGGGGGTGGCTTCTTCTGACCCGAAAACATATCCTGCAGTTTTTTGATCAGTTGAGCGACAATCTCCTCGGGTGTTTGAGGACGTCTCTTCCGCCCCCAGGGAGGTTGTTGATCTTGGTTTGACATTTAAGTCTCCACTTTGTTTAGCTTAAATAAAAATCAGACCGCCGCTGAACATCCAGACGGCGAATCTGACCATCTAAAATCTGACTACATTGGTAAGTATTAATGCTTACAAATCAAGCGCCGGCAACTAATTCATCAAGCTTCTGAAGACCATCTGAGACCTCAGAGAGCCAGGGCCTTATTCCAACACACCATAACGATGAAGATTACCGCAAGCAGGCAACCGGTCTGCACGAATGATGAAGTTTTGAGCCGTTCTGTCGGTACCAGCCCGAAGATTATTCCCAACACCAGTCCACCCAGCAGACCAAAGAGATGAGCACCGAGATCTGTTCTGACACCTGAGCTGCCGAGCATGGCAAGAAGGCCGGCACCGGCCATGAAGGGTACGAGCATCCTGATGCCGAAGCCCCTCTTGTGTTCGACAACCTGATGGGCGCTGAGCAACCCGATCATCGCAAAGACGGCGGTGGAAAAGCCGATGGATATGTGGCCGGGACCGTGCACCAGCACGTTGATGTAATTTCCGACCGCAGCGGCGCTCAGCACCGACAGCAGGCCGATCCCGGTGCCGCTGATTTGCAGGTAAAAATGAAGAAGAAACCCGCCGATGAGCACGTTGCCGGCCAGGTGGGAGAAATCAGAGTGCAGGCAGAGGGCGGTGACAAGGCGAAAAAATTGACCTTCTCTGAGCACCGCTGAGCTGTTGCCGGCGCCGGCCGAGAACCAGATCGACATGGGGTCGTAGGGCCCGGTCACATAGTAAAACAGGACCAGCGCCCCCATGGTCAAAATCACCGGCAGGGAGGTCGATAGCGGCTGAATCTGGTTGTTGATGATCGGAGGCGGCCAGTTTCTGTTCTCCCGAAAATAGGCGCGCAGCTGTGCCGCCGCTTCCTGTTCCACTTCATTCTTGACCAGGATCGAGGCGGACCCGTCGCCCCTGTGCTCGATGCGGTGGGCGATATTTCCTGAGGAAAGCACCAGGGAACAGGTATCGACCAGCATCATGTCTTCCGAGGTGAAGACAATCACTTCGGGCTCAGGTGAATGGGCAGCTTCCATAAAACGTGGCTACCTTGATGATTCAATATTTTCGTTCAAGATCGAGGCCCCTGTAGTAATTTCACCGCAACCGTTTATCTCAACCACATGGGTAGGTCCGAGCAGTCTACTATAATGCGGAACACAGGGATTGTGAAAAAAACGCATCTGCAGAATGGCAATAAGAAAGGCCGCCTGCTTCACAGGCGGCCTTGAGTCTCAAAGAGCCGATGATCAGCCCAGTTTGTCGATACTGACTACAGGCCCGAATTTATCTTTCAGAGCGCGCAACTCACCCGTCTGTTTTTCATAGATCGTAAAGAGCTTCGGGGGAATGCCGTCTTCTTTCCTGTAAGCCTCAGACTGCATCTCGATCCGATCGAGGATGTTGTCGATGTAAAGCGAGAACTGCATGTCGTACAAGGATTTCGGATACTCCTTGTCAATCGTTTCAAACAGTTTCTTGAGATCATCGTAATGGGGCAGCCAGCCAATGGGTGAGTCGATGGCCTCGACATTTTTGTTGGCGAGCAGCTCGAGCCAGCCCAGCCAGACCTTCACGTCTTTTTTCTCGCCGAGCAGTCCCGAGCCGGAGCTGCCGCGATTCTCGTGGGTCAGAAAATAGTTGAGACCAGCCATCACCGGTCTGCCCTCGTCCGAGAGTTTGGGAGAATTGAAAAACAGGAATTGGGATTCCATGTAGTCAGCCAGAGACCCAGGAATAAATGGTGCATTGGCCCAGGGCTGCCGGCGCACGCCGGTCACGCCTACTTCCGTGGCAGTAGCCCGGGACACTATCGAAGCGCCAATGACCACCCCCTCGTCCATGGACTTGGCCGCCCAGACCGGAGGCATGGTGTCGTTGTCCCGGCCAGAGTAAGTAATGACTTTGATCGGTACGCCGGCTGGATCTTCGGCCGCTTCGGAATTGTGGTTGGCGATTGCCTCGTTGAGCAGCGTACAGCGAGAGTTCTTGTGCGACATGGGTACCGGGTTGCCGTCCGTATCGGTTTTGCCGGCCCACCATTCTCCTTGAAAGTTAATGCCCTTCTCTGGCGGCGTCTCACCGTTGCCGACCCAGTGCGGAACGTCGTGCTCATCGATCAGTACATTGGACCAGATCACTTCGGTGCCGTCTCCCCTGAGGCAATCCATCAAATAGGGGTCGCCCTCGCGGTTGACATCCTCGACGATGCCGAAAATGCCTATTTCTGGATTGATCGCCCGCACCGTCCCATCGTCGGCAACCCACAGCTGGGTCAGATCGTCACCAATGAAGTCGGTGCCGACCATGGCCGTTGTCGTTTTACCGCAGCCCGAGGGTGCTGCACCGGCCATGTATGTCTTGCGGCCGTTGGGGCCGGTGAGTCCGGTAATGAACATGTGCTCCGAGAGATGTTCACCAGTCTTGTGATAGGTCGCGTAATCGACGCAGAAGCGGTGGTTGCCCTTCTTCATTAACAGGGTGTTGCCGGCGTAGGTGCAATAGCAGGAAAACGTGGTCAGCCAGCTCCTGTCCATGAAGATTCTCGCATTGGGAACATCTTCAGGACGATTTGCCCCTTCCGAGTGGACATTGGTGAAGAAAATTCCCACGCGTTCGGCTTCGCTGTCGAATTGGTCATAACAGTTGCGGTAGAGCAGTTCTGCCGAGTGGAGCACATAGGTCGAAGAGCTGATCTCGATAGCAGGTACCGCTGCCTCGGCGCCAACCGGGCCGCGGCTGTAGAAGCCGATCATCATGGTCAACCCCTTCATGATGCCGTCCATGTAGGTTCGCACATAGTCGGTGGCCTCGTCACGCATCAACGACTTGGCCATTGAACTCAGCCTCTCGCCTTCGTTGATGATGTAGAAGGTCTGGTTGACCAGGCGGGCCTGATCCTGGGGCAGGTCGAAATGAATGGTATGCCCTTCCTTGGCGAGTTTACGTTCCTCCCCCTTTTCAAGGCTGTACTGCTTGATCCAGTCAATGTCTTCCTCGCTGCCCGTGTTGATGAACACCGCCTCCGGTTTGCAGTGCACAATGGAATTGGCGATTTTGATCAGCGCGTCCGGGGTGGTGATGGGCGCGAGCTTCTTGAGATTGGCATCATCAAGATGTTCGTCAATGACTTTCTGCGCCTCGGCAAGGGAGGTAATTCCTCCAACTGCGGCGAGAATGTCGGCACCTTTGAATAACTCGAGCATGCGTTGCTCCTTTGTTGAATTAAGAGGCGAAAAACACGATCCAGGCTCACGATTGCATCCGGCAGCCGGATAAAATAAAGTGGCAAAAATAAATATAACTGAAAACCGAGTCAAGTAAAATCGAATAGTGCCGTTTTCCTTTACCGCAGTTCAATTTATCTTATTTTCATGCGTTTTGTTAGGAAATGACGTAAGCTTCCCGAAGGTTTACCGTCGTCAACCAATCTCGGGCCAGCAAAACAATTATTTTCCATCAACAGAAGGGGCAAATAAATGATTCATGTGATTGCATCGGTGTCGATCAAGCAGGGCAGGCGCCCAGAGTTTCTGGAAATTTTTAAAGCCAACGTGCCCAACGTGCTCGCGGAGCAGGGCTGCATTGAATACAGACCGGCTGTCGATGCTCCTGCCGGGCTCGATCCACAGGTTGTTGACGAGGACCTGGTGACCGTGATTGAAAAGTGGGAAAGCCTCGATCATCTGCGAGCCCATCTGTCGGCTCCGCACATGCTCGACTACCGGAAAAAGGTCAGTTCCATGGTGGAAGGCGTGGTCCTGAAGGTCCTCGAGGACGCCTGAGAAAAAGGAGCCCTTGCTCTTCTCTTCCGCTGAACCTGACTTATTATATCGCTCAACGCGCTACTCCGGCGTATTAGCAGACAAATAGCAACTAAAGAGGAATGCAGATGAGATGGTTAGTGGTGCTTGATCCGCTCGACGGATTGAAGCTCAGGACTGATACTTCTCTGGCGGTGATTAACAGGGCCCGGAAGGAGGGAATCGAAGTTGATACCGCCACCATTGAGCAGCTCTATTTTGAAGAGGGGGCACGAGTCATGGCCTGCGGTGCGGACGGCGCCACCCAGGCGCGACTTCTCGGCGGCTACGACCTGATCTTCATGCGCAAGGAACCTCCTTACGACATGCGCTTTCACTATGCCACCCAGTTGTTGTCGCTGGGCGATGCCCTGGTGCTCAACAGCCCGTCTTCGCTGCGTGACTTCAATGAAAAACTGATTGTGCTGCCGTTTGCCAAATACATGCCGCCGACGCTGGTGGCCGCAGATCTTTCGGTTATCGGAGATTTTATCACCACCCATGGCAAGGTGGTCGTCAAGTCGTTGGACAGCTTCCAGGGCAAATCGGTGCAACTGCTCGAAGAACACGATGCCGAGACGCTGAACGATTTCACCGGCGGCGGGACCAGACCGGTGATGGTGCAAAAATTTCTCGATCAGGTCTACGACGGGGACAAGCGGGTCATCACCCTCGGCGACCAGGTGTTAGGGGCTGCCTTACGCAAGCCCAAACAGGGGTATCATGCCAACTTCGCCAACAGCGATGCCCTCCAGAGTCCTTTGAGCGAGCGCGAACAGGCTGCGCTCGATGAGCTCTGCCCGTGGATGGTGTCACAGGGGATTCATTTCTCGGGGCTCGATTTTATCGGCGGCTACCTGACTGAAATCAACATCACCTGTCCGACCGGCATTATCCAGATCTCGGAACTCGAGGGCAGAGACTTGGCCGCTGAAATCGTCGACTATTTCTCCGAACTGGCAGACCGTAGGTCTGAAGCGAGATGAATGCGTTATCGATTCAGGATCTGCGCAAAAGGTATCAGAGCGGTCTCGAGGCGCTCAAATCCATTACCCTCGATGTCAGAGAAGGGGAATTTTTCGGGCTGCTGGGCCCCAACGGCGCCGGTAAAACCACGACGATCGG
>CBFCWR010000096.1:0-9714 GCA_965601575.1 uncultured Desulfofustis sp.
CGGGTTCAGTTTTCTATAATATGCATCAATACCCAATTTTCACCAGCGCCATGCCTATCTCAATGATTTACTCGTCAACCATGTGCTTCATAATCCACCAATCATTGTTATCTTGCACTACAGAACCCTTTCAGTTAGCTTTTCGGCAAACTACACAGATGAGGACACGGCTATGAAAGACAGATCGTATCTGGAAGACCTGGACAAGCTGATGGAAACCATTGCCAGAGGAGCGTTTCTTACCGTCAAGTCGGGGGAGGCCGTCAATACCATGACTATCGGCTGGGCAACCCTAGGGGTGGTCTGGAGAAAGGAGGTGTTCATGGTGGCGGTCAGGGATTCGCGCCACACGTTCAGTCTGATCGAAAAGAGCAGCGATTTTACCGTCACCATCCCAACCGACTCGAGCAGCAAGGAAGCGCTGATGTTCTGCGGCACCAAATCGGGACGCGACTACGACAAGTTCATCGAGTGCAACCTGCAGACCCGCAAGGCCGTCACGGTGGAATCACCAATTATCGACATCGCCGGTGTACATTACGAGTGCAAAATAATTTACAAATCCGCCATGGACAGCGCTGATCTCGACGATACGCTGGAAAAGCTCTACCCGGCCAAGGATTACCATACCCTCTATTTCGGCGAAATCCTGGCATGCTACCAGACTGATTAATAAGGCTGTCCAGCGATTCTTTAATTTTACAGTTTCTCCCATCAAAGGTAGACACCATGAAGCAGTTGCTCGTCATATTGTTTGTAATCTGCACCTACTCAAGCGCCACTGCGGCGAGTCTCAAAATTGGACTGCTGCAGATAGAAGACTCGGTCCCCTTTTATGTGGCTGAGCAGGAAGGTTTGTTTGAGCAGGAAAACGTGAGGGTCGAACTCGTACCCTTTCTCAGTGCCCTGGAACGAGACAGCGCTCTGACCGCCGGTGCCATCGACGGTGCTATTTCAGATCCAATCGGTGCCCTGCTCCTGGACCAGGGCCGCGGACTCATCAAGATCACCTCCCTGGGTCTAGGTAAGACGCCGCAAGAAGGAGTTTTCGCCATCTTGGCGGCGCCGTCGTCAGGCATTCAGTCGGTGGAAGACCTGAAGGGAGTGGAGATTGCCGTATCCAACGCGACCATCATTGAATATGTGACCGACCGTCTGCTGGAACAGCAGGGGTTCAGCCCTGAGCAGATCAGCAAAGTGGAAGTGAAGAAAATGCCGATTCGGATGCAGATGCTGCTCTCCGGCTCGGTTAAAGCCGCAACCCTGCCGGAACCTCTATCCACCATTGCCGCGGGAAAAGGTGCCAAAGTACTGATAAGTGACGCCGATCTGGATCAGAGTCTCTCCCAGACCGTGGTGGTGATCAGTTCCGAGGCGATGATCGCCAAGAAGGAGGCGATTCGATCACTTTTCCAGGCCTACGGTCGAGCGGTCGAGGCGATCAATGGCGATCCAGAACGCTACCGGGCGTTGGTGGTCGAGAAAGGACGGATCCCACCTTTTATGGCGGACAACTATCCCATCGCCGTCTATCCGGCACCCGAACCTTTCAGCAGGGAGCTCTTCGAACCAGCAGCCCAGTGGCTGGCCGGCAAGGGTTTAATCCAGATGATTGAATACGAAGACATAGTCGCCACCGATTTTCTGGCTCATTGATCGGCGCTGATGATCACCGTCAGTTCAGCCAGTCTGAGCTTCACCCACGATGGGCAGATTCAGTCTGTCCTTGACAATATCTCTTTTGAAATCGAAGCGCACGACAGCTGCGCCATAATTGGACCGTCCGGCTGCGGGAAAACTTCGCTGCTCTTCTTAATGGCCAATATTCTGCAGCCCGCCTCCGGCACTCTGACCATCACCGGAAATCCCCGGTGCGGCACAATCCTGCAGAACTATGGGTTGTTTCCCTGGAAAACCGTGGCAGAGAACATCGGTCTCGGCCTGACCCTGAAAAAAGTGGATAAAACCAGGATTAAACGGGTTGTCGCTCAACTCCTCGAGGAGATGGAACTGGATGGTTTCGACAGTCATTTCCCGGGACAACTCTCCGGCGGTATGCAGCAGCGGGTGGCTCTGGCCAGGGCCCTGGCCATCGATCCCGAGATACTGTTTATGGACGAACCGCTGAGCTCACTCGATGCGCTCACCCGAGAACGGCTGCAGAATCTAATTGTCGACATCGTGCACAAGCGCAAAATCACCACGGTCCTGGTCACCCACTCCATCGAGGAGGCCGTCTTTCTCGGCAGAAAGATCATTATCCTGAGCAGAAGACCGGCGCGGATTCTCAAAATCGTGGACAATCCAGGAGCCGGGTCCTCAGATTACCGGCAGAGCGATCAATTCTTCCACCAATGCGTACGGCTGCGAGAACTGTTGAAAGGAGAGTTCAATGGGCAGGAAGCGTGATATACTTTTAGCAGCGCTGATCCTACTGGCAATCTGGCAGGTCTGTGCACTGCTGTTGAACTCAATGGCCCTTCCCCAGCCCTGGATGGTGCTCGTCGACCTGGGCTCCAAGCTGGCCGACGGCAGCCTCATCGACGATCTGGCGGTGAGCAGCGTGCGGGCCCTGGCCGGCATTGCCCTGGCCCTCACGGCGGCTGTTCCGCTGGGGCTGATCGTCGGTGCCGAGGAACAAATTGGCAGGCGTATTTCACCTTTTATCTACCTGCTCTACCCTATACCCCATGTGGTGCTCCTGCCGCTGATCATCATCCTGTTCGGAATCGGAAACTTTTCCAAAATTTTTCTGATCGCCCTGATCGTCTTTTTCCAGATTCTCGTGACCACCAGGGACGGCGCCAGGTCCATACACCGGAACTATTTCCATTCGATGAAAACACTGGGGGCATCCAGACTGCAGGTATACCGTCATCTGATCCTGCCGGCAACGCTGCCCAAAATTTTGACCGCCATGCGAATTTCCGTCGGCACCTCAGTCGCCATACTTTTTTTTGTCGAATCCTTTGCCACCACCACCGGGCTCGGCTACATCATCATGGATTCGTGGGGTCGGGCCGACTACATCTCCCTTTATACGGGCATTTCGAGTATGGCCCTGCTTGGCTTCACGCTCTATCTGATCCTTGACCGCATAGAGCAACATGTCTGTCGCTGGATGACCGACCACTAGGCCCATATCATTCGACTATTTTCCGGTTATTTCAAGACATTACTTGAAATTCATCATCAAGCTGCGATATAAGTGATAGGAATGCGTGTGATTTATCGTCAGAGTGAAAGAACCGCGTCGCGCGATCAACTTCTAATACAGGAAAGTCAATCATGGACAGTATGAGCTTATGGCTGGTAATAGGCGCCGCAGTGGCCATCGCTGGAATCTGCGTAGTCCTGCTGCAGAAGAAAGCCGGCGAAGCAAATAAATATCTCGATGAAGTCCAGAATCTCAGGAACCAGCTTGCAGAGCAGAGCCAGCAACTCGATGATTCCCAGAAAAACGCGAGTGCCGTTCAAGATCTGCAGAAGAAGATCGATGGCCTTTCTGCGACCCTGCAATCGACCAAAGATCAAAACACCCAACTGCAAGCCGAACTAACCGAGACGCAGGAAAAGCTGCGTCAGGCCGAGGAAGAGAGAAACGAACTGGCTGACAGTAAAACACAACCCGAGGAGACCAGCGACACAGGTGAAGACAGTGAAAAGCTCGCTGAGGAGATCGCTTCACTGAAACAAGAACTTGAAGAGAAAAACCAGGAACTGGCAAAGGTCGAAGAGCGCTTCGAAAAGCAGATGGAGGAGGTTGTTCAGTCATCGATCCAGAAGATATCCCACGCCGAACAAGCCAAGGAAGAAGCCATCCAGGCCGCCCAGGACAATTTCGAGGCTGCTGCCGAAGCAAACGCCAGGCTTAAAGAGAAAGAGAAACTGATCGAGCAGCTCCAGGGATGATGGGCTCTTCCTTTTTTCGGGCAGAGCGCCATAACCTCGCACGCTTCAGACCTGCAAAGAGCTCTTAATTCAGTCCCTGCCTGCAGGATTCGAAAAAAAAATGTTCAAATGAT
The DNA here is from genome assembly GCA_965601575.1 of uncultured Desulfofustis sp. Classification (GTDB taxonomy): domain Bacteria; phylum Desulfobacterota; class Desulfobulbia; order Desulfobulbales; family Desulfocapsaceae; genus JABDQA01. The sequence goes on from CBFCWR010000096.1 coordinate 4,026, forward strand.
GTCAGGAACCTTCACGGGATGGGACAGCTTGACTATAAAAGGTTGGTAAATATGGTTTGCCCTATGATTAAATCTACGGGGGAAAATCGTCTATGAATACAGAAGAACGCAGAGAATCATTCAGAATGGTGGATGTCTCCAAAGCTACCTGTACGCTATTAGATGGAAGCGACCGCATCCAGGGCACCTTAAAAAATCTGAGCCGCTCCGGATTTTTCCTCGAAACGGACAGACAGCCGGAAGTCTCAAAAAACTACGACATTGAAATTGTTCTTCAGGGATCACATAGCCGCCTGGCGGTCGACAACCTCTCTGGAACTGTCACCAGAGCCGGCGATGAAGGGGTCGCAGTAGAATTCTCCACGCCTTTTGAGTGGCTCGTGCTGGCCCCCATCTTCTTTTAGAATAACCTGCTTCGCACTACTTCGTGCCAGCTTTTCCGGGGCCTTCTTTCGGGTTGCCTTGAGGCGTCCAGCCGTGCAGCCCCCAGACAACTGCTAACAATCCCAGGAAAGTGAATCCGGCGGAAGCCACCGCCACCCCTGCGATACCTCCCCAGGACCAGAGAAAACCAGCAATCAGGACGCCGGCCATCCTGCCGATTCCGGCCGTGGCGTAGTAACCTGCCATCATCGTTGCCCGGGCATGCGGGATCACTTCCGTGCACAGGGGGAAGCTGGTAACAATGGTAAACTCGAACGACAGGAAAACCAAGAACAGGCCTACCATTGCCAGCCCCAGACTTTGACCAATCGTGGGAAGCAGCAGATAGGCCGAGATCGCCAGCAGGGGCCCCAGGATTATCGCTCTTTTCAACCCCAGTCGATCGGAAAACAAGGCGGTCATCGACTCGCCAAGCAGTTCGGCACTACCGATGGCCACGGTGGAAAATCCAAGAGCGACGATCGAGACATTAAAATCCTGTTCGAACCAGGCGCCGTACACGACGAACAGACAATCATTGGCCGCCGATATCATGAAACCGAAAATCAGCATGCCCGCCGCAGGTCTCGATTTCAGCAGCCCCATCATGGCCGCCAAAAAACTCCTCTTGGTCAGCTGGGCATCTGACTGTGCCTTGTCGGCCGGCATTATGGCCCCCATGAGCAGCCAGCTCAGTCCGCCGAGAAAGGCGAGCAGATAGAAAGAGTTTCTCAGTCCCACATGGTCAATGACCAATGCCAGAGCGGGAATTCCAATGAGCGTGCTGCCGGCCCAGGCGATTTCGATAATACCGATAACTCTGCCGCGCCGCTCAAAACTTACATTATTGCCGACATAGGCCTGGATCGCCGGGTCGAAAAGCGTTTTTCCAAAGCTGGCCACCACCAGACCAACAAATACCGGCCAATAAAGCGGAACCAACCCGCAGATGAGCATACCCAGGGCCAGCATGGCAAGCCCCCCCCGCATCATTAATCTGCAGCCGTAGCGGTCGGCCAGGGGGCCTGCGAAAATGCCCAGCAGAGAGGTGAACTGGCCCGCGGCGATTATCGAGGTTACGGCCGCGAGCGGCACATCGAGGCCCCTGCTCAAGGCCGGGGCGAAGGGATAAACGAATCGTCGTCCAGTGTTGAGAAGCAGGCGAAACAGGGTAATTACAAGTATCTGCCGGACAAAGGTTCGGGTCATGACAATAAGATTACGAGAAGAATTGGGTGCTTTCTTGAAGCCTTGAGATCCAGTTCACACATTTCGTTTAGAACTCGATCACTATGCAACTTTGGGTGGTTGGATTAACAAACACAAATTTCCGAGAACGCAACAATTTTCGTCTTTACGATGAAGAATATCCGAGTGGTTTCGATATAGCTGCCGGAGAAGCTGATCACCAACGCAAATACTGAATGGGTTTCGGCACCGATAGTCTGGAAGAAAGTCTGCAGGAGGATATGAAAAAAACACCGCCTTTGGCACAAGATATTATGAGCGATAATACCCTCATCGAACACCATGAATCTGGCATACCTGGTCTGATGAGATGGATAATTCGAAGTTTCGTGCCATTTCAGGTGTACCATTCACACGCCAGTAACTGAGCTCGCTTGAAGCTCCTGGGGCAACAGTCAGTGAAGATCCTGGGAAATAATAGCCTCTATAGGGCCCCTCTTTCTTGTAGCCATCTATTACTATCGGGTAGTTGTCTGAGGTTACCTCACAGACCACAGCGGGGTCCGTGGGATATTGCTCTTCCATTTCCGTTAACAAGAAAGGTATGCGTTCAGCGAAAAATAGTCTCAACTTGTTAATATATTCTTCTCCACCCGGGTAATCGATTGCTGTCAAAGTTTGCTGATACTCATCCAGCAATTGCGCAATAAATGCTTCGTTCACCCGATGATTCACCATTGAGGTAAATAGATGTTTGGTTTTTTCCCTGAATTCTGGATCTTCAGTTACCAGACGTTTGAATAAGTTACCCTGCACACAATGATGCGGTTTTATTCCTTGGGCAGGAGTGAGAAAACCTTCAAAAGATGGAGGCTGCTCCCAGCGATGACGAGATGAATCTTCTGTTTTGGTGATCTCTACAGGGACATCGGCAAAACTGTGATCAAAATCCCACCCATACCAGAAAAACTTGCTATCACTTTCTGATCCCCTGAGCAGGACTCCCTGACAAAAATCTCCCGTACCATTTATAATATAAGAGAAGAATAACCGGACAAGATTCTCGATGTCGAAGAATTGCGTTGCATAACGTTCGTCCATCAATTCAGGTTGTTCGATTCTATCAATATAACTTTTAAAGAAAATCAGATCCGCGTCGCGTCGAGCGCCTCTAATCCGGAAATACTGATAATTCTGATCCGGCAACATTAACCTGATCTGTTTTTCACCAAGATGGGGTACCAGATAATAAAGACCAAGATTTTCACCATTGAGATAGAGCAAACATATCTCCGTCGGCGGAGCCAAGCCACCGGCCTTCCTGGTCACATCGTATGCAATTGGACCATTCAGAGGCCATTGCTTCCATTGGGATTGTTTGACGGCAAGCCGTTTGATGCTTTTTACTGAACCATCAAAAATCGCATCCGTTTTTATGTGCGAGGTGCCATATTCTTCTCGAAAGTAGAGACGAAAATTTATCAGTCCTTTTCGACGTCCCGGATCCCCGCCTTGAAGGCGTATGCCGCTGAAGGTTGAAAAGACCGGTTTACCATTTTTAAACAGCCGGACAAAGCCCAGTCGCTCCCATTCTCTACCATGCCCGTCATGGTTTTTCAGGATTCCATTTTTCTCCGAATAGAGATCACTATCCTCGATATCAATTGCAAGAACCGGAATTTTAGTAATGCTGATTGCAGCTAGGGCCTTGTCAGCGATATTCAGGCGATTTACCAGAGGATGGTCCCGAGTGGCGATCAGACCAATCGGGGTACTGCCTTGCTTCTTGTGATACTTGCTTATGCCAACAAGTGTCTTGCTCTGAAAAGAAAGGCTGCCGATCTGGTGGTCAGGTTGTGGCTGGGACTCTATCACCGCACCAGATTCGGTAAATGCAATGTTGCGTGGGGGGCCGCTGCTGAAAAAACTCGAAAAACTCACCTGATCGTTAAAAACAAGAGGATGAGAGCCATTCTTCAAAAATCCCATGCCATGAATGTGCACAGGATGTTCTTTGTTGAAAAAAGTAAATCTCAGTTCAGGGTTATTGCCATCTGAGTCGATGAAAAAGGAATAGCCGAATTTCTGCGGTACCACCCTGGATGAAACCTGCCCGGTCCAGGAACCGTTTTTCTTCACCTCTATGGCGAATGTGACGGCCGGCTCCTTTGATTCCATCTCCATATACCCGAATATCCCTCGATTTTTATAAGATTCAAACCTGGACAGCATAAGCCATTTATCCCTCTCCCGGACGGCACGCTGGAGGAATTCAACGGGGTTTGTGGTAACCCGGCTGGAAATCTGTTTGTTTTCAACAGGAGAAATAGATCCTAATTCCCGCAGAATTTTGCCCGTTTCACCGTAGGCAAGCAGGGGGGAAGGAATCGTCTTTTCCTGGAATAGATTCCTGGGAACATCCCAGTAATAGGCTGCTGCTGAGAAGGAGATACAGAGAAATAACGATCCGAGAAAGATGAACAGCGATTTTCTCTCCTGGGTCATCTCTTAAATGCCGGTCGATCTGTTGACCATCAGGTTGAATTTGAAATCGGGATAAGCGGTGCTGAGCTTTTCGGTCAATGAGCTGATATCACTATTTTTCGTCTTATGAAAAACGTAGGTGATACAGATGTCCTCTTCACTGGTAATGCTGTGCAGAGAACCTTTGCGCAGCCATTGCTCACATTCCCGTTGAATCGCCTGTATCATTTTGCCCGAATCAACTTCTTTCGGCCCCCGTACAACCAGCATCCCGCCGTTAAGACTCCCTTTGGTCAGGGGTGAGACACCTTCCATTATGAGAAGCGCGATTACCGCAAATACGGCAAGAATGACCGTGAAGGTGATGTTGAAAGTGGCGCAGGAAAGCGATGAAGCGATGACCAGCATGATAAAGCCGATCTCCTCGGGTTCCTTGATTGGGGTTCTAAAACGTACGATTGACAGCGCACCAAGTAAGCCGAGCGAGAGCGGTAGGGAAAACTGAATAGTAATAAAGATTACGGTGATGGCGATCGAAAGCAGGGGAAAGGCTCGATGCACCTGGCTTCCTGTTGCCCGCCTTGAGAAAAAGTAGGTGTAGAGTGAAGAAATTGCAAAAGCCGAAAGCAGAGATGCGGTAATGACAAAGATAAAGGCGCCTATCCCGATATCGTCCATGCGCTGATTTCCCATACCGGAAATTACCGAATACAGTTCATCCATGACGGGCCTCGATAATTAGGTTTCCAGAGAGGAGATGCATCGTTCATACTTCGAAAAGCGGTCTTTGCTGACTATATTGCTGGTCAGAAAAGCTACCATAGCTGGCGGAATATCATTTTTACCTTTTATTTCAAATACCCCAACATTTAGAGCTGAATCAGGCGGGGGAGGCAGGAACAGAGAGTTCGTTTTTTCGACTCGAATGTCGCAGTCAAGGCTCAGCCGTGCTCCGCTGTATGGTTCGACATAGCGTTTACGGGCATAGGAAATCTGGATGAACGGCTGAAGAAAATCTGAAACCTCGGATTGTCGGATGAATTCTTGATACCAGCTTGCATGAAATGTGGAGTTTAACCCATTCTGCCTGAGCTCATCGAAACTGGTGCTGGAGACCCAGCGCTTTTTCAGCCTTTTTGCCCCTACCTTCATTTTCTTCTCCAGAAAGACGGGGGTTTGATCATCATGATCAAAAGGGCGGCCCTCCTTGGTTTCATACCATCTCACCCGAAATTTGGTTTTAAAAAAATCGCTGTTTATCTTTTCAAGGTAGGATCTTGCATCAGCGGCTTCCAGATAGATGGATTGGACCCGTGATTCCGGGTACATCCCATCCTTTTTACAGGTGATGGCCAGCCACCCTTCGATGGAATTCAGGAGGACTGCAGGAAAGGTGTACTTAAGTTCGAACTCCCCATCTTCCTCAAGCACTTTTGTAAGCACAACAAACCTATCGAAATTCAAATGATTAAAGAATGATTCTACTGCAGTGCCCCATCGTGTGCATACGGCTCTGACATGAAACTGATCCATGACAGTGCCGCTTCCTTGCCCATCAGTTCACGGATGCGCGCCTTGTCATCCTCGGTAGATT
>CBFCWR010000097.1:0-9698 GCA_965601575.1 uncultured Desulfofustis sp.
TGCCGGCCACCACAATTAGAATGATTGGGGGCAGGCGTAAGGCTGTCACCAGCGGCCATGTCCCTTCAGTTTAGTCTGGGATTCTGCTATTTGACTTCGTCTTTGATTTCTCGGTCGTGTATACCGATAAGATAGAGCAGACCATCGAGACCGACGCTCGATATGGCATTGGCAGCCTTCTGGCGGACTACCGGCTTGGCATTGAAGGCGACCCCAAGGCCGGCGATGGAAATCATTGGCAGGTCGTTGGCGCCGTCACCCACGGCGATGGTCTGCTCCAGGGCAATGTTCTCCTGTTCGGCCAGCTTTCTCAGAAGATCGGCCTTCATCTCGCCGTCGACTATCTCACCCACGACTTCACCGGTCACCAGGCCGTCTTTTATATCAAGCTCGTTGGCAAATACATAGTCGATACCAAGTTTATCTCTGAGATACTCACCGACAAACCTGAAACCACCGGACAGAATACCGATCTTATACCCCAATCCCTTGAGAGTTTTAACCACCAGGTCTGCTCCGTCGGTGAGGGGTAGTTTCTCCAATAAACCTCTCAGTTTCTCCTCTTCCAGTCCTTTCAGCAGTGCCACCCGCTGGCGGAAACTCTCCTTGAAATCGATTTCCCCCCGCATCGCCGCCTCAGTAATCCGGTCCACCTGGTCACCAACTCCAGCGAGCTTGGCCAATTCGACGATGACTTCGGCCTGAATCAGGGTCGAATCCATGTCGAAAACCACCAGTTTTCTGTTACGACGATAAATATTGTCCACATGGAACGAGATATCAATTCCATCCTGCTGGGAAATCTCCATGAATTTCCCCCGCATGTCCAAAATATCAAGGGGCGTCCCGCTGACCGACAATTGTACGCAGGCCCGTGGGTTGGTCTGCGGTTCTTTCAGTGAAATCCGACCCGTTAACCGAGTAATACCGTCGATATTCAGCTGGTTCTGGGAAATGACCGAGGCCACCGCGGAAATCTGCCGGGCAGAAAGGGTCCGGCCCAGAATCGTAATGATCCTCCGCTCCTTGCCCTGGGCATGGACCCAGTTTTCATAACTGTCCTGTTCGACTTTTTTGATATCGACATCCAGATCCATATTGTGCCCTTCGAACAACATGTCCTTGAAAATCGATGAGTAATCCTCATCCCTCGGTATCTCAGCAAGAATTCCCAGCGAAATATGTTGATGAATCACCGCCTGGCCGATATCGAGGATGTTGACATCGTATTGGGCCAAAATGGAGGTAAATTTTGCGTCAAGTCCCTTTCGGTCCCGGCCGGTAATGTTGATCAGTATGACATCACTCATTGGGGTTCCTTTTCATGGTGATCAATAATTTGGCCCCAAGGTACTCAATTAGAACGTTTGTATCCACTGCTATATTGACTCAGTTCGCAGATTCAGAGGCACTCATCGATTGGGGGCAATGGCACCATTTTGCCGTGTTTATGATCCACTGATTTCCAGGTACTGGCTTATATCAACTTCATCAACTTGATCCGGATCGAGGTAGTGCTCCCCATATTTTCGATAGATGCCGCTGGTCAGAAAGAGCCGGTAGAGATCCGGATCAAAATGACCGCCCTTCTGCATCATCGCCATGATGTGGACCGCATCGCTGAGCTTTTTTGCCTTTTTGTAAGGTCGATCCGAAGCAGTGAGTGCCTCGAAGACATCGGCGATGACCATCATTTTAGCGGTGACCGACATCTGGTCGCCAGTCAACTTGCGCGGATATCCTGTGCCGTGCAGGGTTTCGTGGTGGCCGCCGGCTATCTCCGGAACCTGGCGCAGGTGACGTGGATAGGGAAGTCCCTCGAGCATTTTTATGGTCTGGACGATGTGATCATTAATTTTAAACCGCTCCTCCAAACTCAGCGTGCCCCGTCTGACTTCAAGATTGTGTATTTCTCCCCTGTTGTAGAGATGTTCCGGTTCATCGAGCGTGAAGCCCCATGGGTTGTCAGGTTCAATATGATCTATGTCACGCCTGGCGATGAGATGTTCGTCTCGGTCTGAGAGCAGTTTCTCTTCTGCCGGTGCTGGAACCGCTGCAGTCCGCTTCTTGCGCTGCACCTCTTCCCAGGAGATACCGATACGATCATCAAGTGTACGGATCCAGGTTTTCCCGGCTATCGCATGGATACGCTCAACCAGCTCCTCGGCCAGAAACTCGCCTCCTTCGTTGCAGTGAGCGATGAATTCGAAATCATCATCGAGTTGAGCCAGTTCCTTGTCCAAACCCTCAAGCAGTTCCTTTTCGCTTCCCCCTTTGGCGATTGACTTCCAGCACTGGATCTCGGCATCACGTTTGAGCACCTCAAACCGCATGCGGACCTCGTGAATCCGGTCGTAAATGGTTTCCAGCTTGGTCGCTTTGTCGACCACGAATTCTGGAGTCGTCACCTTGCCGCAGTCATGCAGCCAGGCGGCGACATGTAATTCTTCCCATTGGTCATCGCTGAGCTCGAAGTCGGCCAGCGCCCCCTCGGTTTCCTCGCAGGCAGCCTGGGCAAGCATCTTGGCGATCACCGGTACCCGCTGACAATGGCCGCCAGTATAGGGCGATTTGGCATCGATGGCTCCGGCGATCAGCTTGATGAAGGCATCAAACAGATCCTTCTGTTTCTGGATCAGCTGCTTGGTCTCCAGGGTCACCCCGGCAAGACCAGAGAGACGATCCACGAAACTGAGACGATCCTGGAGTTCAGTGCTTTCGTAAGCGGAATCAGAATCCAGAAATACGAGGCCGATGATCCCCATTGAGTTGTTCTGCCGATCTTCAAGCGGCTCGCACCAGATAGTGATATGCTTATCTCCTGGATCGATCAACTCGATTAATTTGTCGTCTTGGCCCGGGACAAGATCCCAGCGCGCACGCTTGTTCAGCGTAACCGCCTGGGTAATCGGCAGATCCTCGTCAAGGCTGAGACTGCGGAGATCCAGATCTCGGCTGCAAATCTTGGTATCGCAATAAACATCAGGGTTCAGCATTCTCGCCTCGTCATCTATCAGCCAGATCAGCACCCCGTCGGCAGCTGAAGCCTGGCGTACGTCGGTTGCAATACGTTGAAGTAGCGTATTTAAATTCTTTTCCCGGTTCAGCGACTCGATCAGCAGCAGAAATTCGGAAATTGTCAATTTCATAAATTTCATGGCTTTGGACAGTTCGTCCACTTCCCTAATCACCGAGCGAATCCGATCACGCTCGCTGAAATCGAGACGGCGCACCGCATTGGCCTCGTCGGCCAGTTGACTGATTGGTTTGGAAATTCCTCGAGCCACACGCAGGGTAATTGGAATAAGTGCAAGGATTATGGCCAGGGTGAGCAGGACTGTCTGATTTCTAATTTTGCGGACCTCTGCGGTCAATTCCAGGATTGGCATGATCATGCTGAAATATATCGGTGCACCCTCACCAAGTTCCAGTCTGCCGCTTTCCGTCAGCCAAGGAACTCCTTGGGTTGTAAACTCATGGATATAGACATCACGCAAATCCCTCTCCGAGATAATTTCAGCAAGTTTATCCATGACTGGATCTCCAAGCTGGTCAAGCTGCCTCCTGCCGATCTGGCTGGCTCCGTCGTTGGCTTCAATAATAAGTTGAGTACTATCTTCATGGGCGATGATTTTCCCGTCATCACCAAACAAGATCACCTTGGTGTTGGGAGTAAGCTTGAACTGCTGCATCATATCCGACAGGGTCTCCAGTCGGATATCAACACCGGCAACTACCCCCGAGTCGATGAAACTGCGCGCAAAGGTTATTCCCAGCTTTCTGTCGGTAAAGAATACATAGGGATGGTCTCTGACCGTTTTTTCACTTGCCATGGCTTGCTGGTACCAGCCGCGCTTCCGGGGATCGTACGTTGTTTCCCACTGTTTTACGCCCAGTTGTTCCAGTTCGCTGTTGTAGAAAAGCATCAACTTCGAGACAGGCGAATCCTCCTGAAAATCGACACTCTGGACCGCCCATTGTGCCTCCGCCGGAGCCTCAAATAGTTGCCTGTCAACGCTGTTTCTCAAACGGCGGAACATAAAAAAGTCACCATTTTCGTAACCGATATAGATTGATGCAATGTCCGGAGCCGATCTCAGTGACTCCCGCAGAACCGGCAAGCCCTGGAGGCGATCATCGAGATTATCAGCCCGTGCGATTGCCGACCGTGAAAAGAGCGCTGCCAATGTCTCGGGCGGCCCGAAAAGCCTTTCAATCTCACGTGCGGTTTCGCTGACGACACGCTCAACCATTCTGGACATTTCGGTTATCACCATGTCCCTGCTCTTCACATAGAACAATACGGATATGGCACTGCAGGCCAGCAGTATGAGCACGATGAATAAGCTGGCGATATGGATTCGCAGGGGATAACTTTTATTGAAGAATATGCTCATGATGTACCTTTCGAAGGACTTGGACAGAGATTCGAGGAGAGTAATTCGGATAGCCTACGCCGTATAAAAATTAATTGATCTGCCGGCGTCAAGTGTTTACTTAGGAAGCAGGTTAATCTGCTGTAATGCATCTCACGCAGACTTGGCACGGGGCTCATTCCATCCACACCTTACCCCCATTTGCGCACGGTTTTTCTCGAATTGTGCAGTGGTTTATGGAGGCTTACTCATGTATTTCACTATTGTCAGGATCGTCAATCGAATCAATGTAACAGTGCTGCTCGCCAGTTTAATCCTCATTTTCACTGGTAACGGTTTTGCCCAAAACCGGGATCCTCTTCCTTCCTGGAACGACGGTCCGAATAAACAGGCAATCGTAAATTTTGTCTCCGCCGCGGCTACTGAGGGCCATCGCGATTTCATTGCCGAGCAGTTGCGGATTGCGACCTTCGACAACGACGGCACCCTCTGGTCCGAACAGCCACTCTATTTCCAGGCTATCTATATCTTCGACCGTGTCATGGAACTGGCCCCTGATAATCCCGAATGGCAGCGTCAGGAACCTTTCGCTTCTGTGCTCAAAGGTGATCACAAGGCAGCACTTTCAGGTGGCGAACATGCGCTTCTGGAAATGGTGAAAGCCACCCATGCAGGCGATACCGCCGACAAATTTGCCGAGTCGGTGGCCAGATGGCTGGCGAGCGCGCGCCATCCTGACTCGGGCAGGCCATACACCGAAATGGTGTTTCAACCCATGCTGGAACTGCTCGATTACCTTCGCGCCAATCAGTTCAAGGTATTCATTGTCTCCGGGGGAGGAGTTGATTTCTTGCGCGTTTTCGCCGAGGAAGTGTACAAAATCCCTCCGGAACAGGTAATCGGCTCCAGTTTGACAGCAACATATGAGGTGCAAAACGGCATACCTGTAATTGTCAAACAGCCCGAAATCGATTTTATTAATGACAAGGCCGGCAAACCGGTGGGCATTCATAGATTCATCGGTCGTCGCCCGGTCATCGCGGTTGGCAACTCCGATGGCGACTTTGAGATGCTGGAGTGGACAAGCGGTGGTGAAGGCCCGAGGCTGGCCATGATCGTACACCACGACGATGACGAGCGCGAATGGGCCTATGACAGAGACTCGCACATAGGTCGACTGGTAAGAGGACTCGACGAAGCTCCCCAGCGCGGCTGGAAAATCATCAGCATGAAAAACGACTGGAAAGGTATTTTCCCCTGAGTAATTCGCGGACGCGATAACTCATACATACTCACCACTGGCCCGGACATGCCCGTTCACTCATTCAAAGGTGTCTTTCCCTATCTGGTATCTCCGGTTACCCCATCCGGTGAGATCGACGAACAGGTGTTGAAAAGGCTGTGCGCCGACCTTATTGATGCGGGGGTGCATGGTCTTACCCCCTTGGGTTCGACAGGTGAATTCGCCTACCTTTCATCGCGTCAGCGCAGACAGGTAGTGGAAATCGTACTCGAGGCCGCGCGTGGACGTCTGCCGGTAGTAGCCGGGGTCGCCTCTACGACGATTGCTGATGCGGTTGCCCAGGCCAAGGATTACCAGGCCCTTGGCTGCAGCGGTATTTTAGCCATTCTGGAAAGCTATTTCCCCGTATCTGATCGCGGCGTTTTCGACTATTTCAGTGCAATTGCCTCAGCTGTCACCGTGCCCGTGGTTATCTACACCAACCCGAATTTCCAGCGCTCCGACCTGAGCCTCGCAGCCATAGAACAACTCAGCCGGATTGATACTATCGGCTACATTAAAGACGCCTCAAGCAATACCGGCAGGTTGCTGTCAATTATCAACCTCACCGAGGGGCGAATGAAGGTGTTTTCCGCTTCCGCCCACATCCCCGTCTGCGTAATGATGATTGGCGGAGTCGGCTGGATGGCGGGGCCGGCCTGCGTTGCTCCCCGACAAAGTGTGGAACTCTATGAGCTGTGCAGGGCTGAGGAATGGGACAAAGCCATGGAGCGTCAGCGAATGCTCTGGTCCCTGAATCAGGTTTTCGCCAAGTACAACCTGGCGGCCTGTATCAAGGGCGGACTCGAGCTCCAGGGGTACCCCGTCGGGCCACCACTGGCGCCGCAGCAGCCGCTTTCAGACTCCGGCAAAGCTGAGGTAAAGGCGGTCCTGGAAGCTATTGGCGCACTTTAAAATGTGCCTGCGGATTGTAAGCGAGACTCACGGTTTTAATTAAGAAATGAACAGCTTCGTAGAACGCATTGACCACATCAATATAGTCGTCAAAGACCTCGACGAGGTGAAAGATTTTTTCCTTTCCCTTGGCTTCGCCCAGGCAGATGAGTCCACACTTGAAGGTGACTGGATTTCTGAAACGGTGGGGCTCGACGATGTGGTCGCTCGCTATGTGAAACTCACCCTGCCGGGAGACCGCGTTTCAGTGGAGCTGCTCCAGTTCGATCACCCGCCCGTCGCAGAAATATCTTCACCCGGTCTGGCCAATACCCAAGGGTACAGGCATGTGGCCTTCAGGGTTAAGGATATCGAGGAAACGGTTTCATTTCTGAAGAATAGAGGTATCAACCCATTGAGCCCGATCCAGGAGTACGCCAAGCTGTCCAAAAAGCTTGTATACTTTCGGGGTCCTGAGGGTATTTTATTGGAACTGGCCCAATACCCCGAGAACGGGTAGACCTAATGGTCAAAAGAGTTAGATCAGAGAAAGCTATAGCGTCCTCTCAGCTCTCCAGGCGAGTAAGAAAATCTCCCAATTTTTCGTTGAAGACAAAGTCAGCGTAACGATCGAGCGGAGTTTCAGATAATGTAATGATAGCCAGCTTGGCGCCTGCTTCCTTGGCAAGCAATGGATAAGAAGCGGCCGGCTGCACCTGCAGGGTAGATCCGGCCGCTATGAGCAGATCGCATCCCCGAACCAGACGCTCGGCACGAACCAGATCAGCTTGGACGAGCTGCTGGCCGAAGGAAATGGTGTTGGGCTTCAGCAGGCCGCCGCAGGCGTCACAGACCGGAGGCTTCCCTGGATCGAGCATGGCCATCAACGGGGCCGCGTCGTCTATCGCCCCACAACCCAGGCAGACGATCTCCAGAGTGGAGCCGTGCAGATTGACAATTTTCTCGGATGGCAGGCCGCTTTTCTCATGCAGACCGTCGATATTCTGGGTGACCACTCCTCTCAGTACCCCTTGTTTATGGAGTTCAACGAAAAAATGATGGGCCCGGGTGGGGTGCGCCTGGGAGATACTTTCCCAGAGTGCCAGTTTGCGCTGCCAATAGAGCGTTCTTTTCTCAGGATCCTCGATGAATTCCGCTAGATATACCGGGGTGAATTTCTCCCAGATGCCGCCCTGGCTGCGGTAATCTGAAATTCCCGCTTCGGTGCTGATGCCGGCCCCGGTGAATCCCACGATTTCCCGGCTTACCCCAATCAGCTGCTTGAAATCGAGAAGATCAGACATCGGAGCTCATCTCCTCGTATACGCTTTGCAGCGCACCTTGCACTTCATCTGAGGCACAGGCAAATAGTACCCTCTCGACGGTCGTCTCTTCCGATAGAAACTGAATGGTCGTACCCATGGCAATCAGAGCCGCCTCATCAATCGGAAATCCATAGGCTCCGCAGCTGATGGCCGGAAAGGCGATGGACTTGAGCCCATGGGTGAAAGCAAGTTCAAGGCTGTTGCGATAACAACAACGCAGCAGGTGGTGTTCCCGTTCGCCACCGCCCTGCCAAATCGGCCCCACCGTATGAATCACGTGACGGGCAGCGAGGCTATAGCCTCCGGTCAGCTTTGCTTCACCGGTGGGACACCCCCCGAGAGTAGAACACTCTTCCAGCAATTGGGGTCCCGCAGCCCGGTGGATTGCGCCATCCACCCCGCCGCCTCCGAGCAACGAGGAGTTAGCGGCATTGACGATCGCGTCCACGTCAAGTGTGGTGATATCCGCTCTGATTACCTCAATCTCTGCCATGGCCCACCTCTCTTATACGGGTAAAGTCTGGTTAAGAAGGGACTACTGCAAAACCTACCCCACCATGGACCGATTTGCAATTGACGAGACTGAAGATAAAAAAAGGGAGCCCGCGAGCCCCGGGAAGATAATGTCGGCGGCGGGGGAGGATGGCTCCCCCGCCGCTACTATGATAGATTATTAAAGAAGATGAGCAATGGCCTGGCGTTCGCCCACCAGTTCATCTTCTGTCTTCTTCATCATCTCACGGCTGAAATCACTGATATCGAGACCTTCAATGATTTTCCATTCACCATTTTCGGTGGTGATCGGAAAAGAGTACATGAGGTCCTCGTCAATGCCGTAAGGATTGCCGGCCGAATAAACGCCCATGCTCACCCAGCTCCCTGAACTGCCCTTGGCCCAGTCCCGCATGTGATCAACGGCGGCGGAGGCTGCCGAGGCCGCACTGGAAGCGCCGCGAGCTTTGATTATGGCTGCACCACGCTGCTGAACCGTGGGGATGAAAGTGTCCACGTACCAATCATTGCCGACCTTGTCTTTGACCGCTGCGCCATCCACGGTGGCATAGCTGATGTCAGGATACTGGGTGGCGGAATGGTTGCCCCAGACTACCATCTGCTCAACCAGGGAACTGTGGCTGCCTGTTTTCTCAGCGATCTGTGATTTTGAGCGGTTGTGGTCGAGCCGCATCATCGCGGTGATGTTCCTGGGATTAAGGTCAGGAGCATTTTTCATGGTGATAAGCGCGTTGGTGTTGGCTGGATTGCCCACCACCAGTATCTTTACATCTTTGCTGGCATGATCGTTCAAGGCCTTGCCCTGGGCCGAGAAAATCTGGGCGTTGGCTTCCAGCAGATCCGCCCGTTCCATTCCCGGTCCGCGCGGCCGTGCCCCTACCAGAAAACCATATTCAATGTCCTTGAACGCGACGTTGGGATCATCGCTGGTAACGATGTCCGCAACCAGAGGAAAAGCACAATCGTTTAGTTCCATTACCACACCGTTCAGTGCTTCCATGGCCGGTGGTATTTCCAGCAGCTGAAGAATTACCGGCTGATCCGGTCCAAGCATATCACCGTTGGCTACCCGAAAAATGAGAGAATAGGCAATCTGGCCGGCGGCGCCGGTTACAGCTACACGTACTGGTGCTTTCATCATGTTCCTCCTTGATAACTCTTATTTATTAGTGTGCCTTTTTCACAGGGAAAAAGAGTTGATACCGATCTGGCGGTGCAAAAAAAATACGGAAAAGGTGTGCAGGTCTCTGCACAGCAGCTTGGTATTACCAGATTACCAGGAAATTTTCCAGACAAAACTGAGAGCGG
>CBFCWR010000098.1:0-9591 GCA_965601575.1 uncultured Desulfofustis sp.
CGAGGCCGGCGTCGACATCATCGATACCTGTATGACCCCGTATGCCTACCGGACCGCCCATGCGGCGGTGGAACCGCTGGTTATGACCCTGCTGGGCACTAACCGGGACACTGGTTTCGACATCAAGAAATTGGCCCACATTAACGAAATCCTCGAGAAAGAGGTACTGCCCAAGTACAAACATCTCCTCGATGACTCCAAGATTTCGATTATCGACATCAACGTGCTGCTGCACCAGACCCCGGGCGGTATGCTCTCCAACCTGGTCAACCAGCTTCGCGAAATGGATGCGCTGGATAAGATCGATGAGGTGTACAAGGAGCTGCCCCGGGTACGCAAGGACCTGGGCCAGATTCCGCTGGTCACCCCGACCTCTCAGATCGTCGGTGTGCAGACGGTCAACAACGTACTGCACGACACTCCCGACGAGCGCTACAAGATGATCACCGGTCAGGTCAAGGATCTGTGCTACGGACTCTATGGCAAGACCGCCACTCCGATCAACCCTGAAGTACAGAAGAAAGCGCTCAAAGGCTATCCGCGCGGTGAAGAGCCCATTACCTGCCGCCCCGCCGAAGTACTCGAACCGGAGCTCGACAATGCCAAGGAAGAAATCGGCGATCTGGCCAAGGATCTCGACGACCTGATTCTCTACGCCCAGTTCCCGGTTACCGGCAAGAAGTTTCTTGAATGGAAATACGGCATCAGCCCGGTTCCCGACAACGTCAAGCCGATTTCCATGGAAGAGGTGAAGAAGAAGGACGAGATCATGAAGAAGGCCAAGGCCGGAGAGCTGGTCGAAAAGAAAAAGGATGCCCCGGCCAAAAGCGAATCTTCCCGGACCTTCAACGTCTTCGTCGATCAGGAGTATTTCAGTGTCGACGTCGATCCCGTGGGCGGCCCGATTGCCTACAGTGGACCCGTGGCTGCGGCCGCCCCGGCCAACCCGGCACCCGCTGCCGCGGCTCCGGCGGCTGCACCTGCAGCACCCGCCGCAGAAACCAAAACCGAAGCAGCCGCACCCGCGTCCTCACCCTCGGGTACTCTGTTGCTGGCGCCCATGCCCGGCATGATCGTCAAATACGAAAAGAAAGTCGGCGACAGCGTCAAGAAAGGTGACACGGTGGTCGTCCTGGAGGCCATGAAGATGGAAAACGCGTTGCCGGCCCCCTGCGACGGCACAATCAAGGCCATCGACTTTGACAGCGGCGACTCGATCACCAAGGGAGCAGTCCTCTGTGTGATTGGCTGAAAATAGAAACAAACGACCCATAATGGCAGACACACTTCGACCCGACGTCCATCAACGCCTGGAAAAGGTTGTATTGGATATCTTTTCCAACTCCGACTTCCACAAGGCGAGCATCAGAGATGTTGCCGAGCAGGCCGGCGTCAGTTTTACCACCATCTACAAGCATTACGGCAGCAAAGAACGGCTGGTCTTCGCCTTCGTCGATGTCTGGATGGGCAAACTTACCGATCGAATTGTCGATCATCTGCAGGGTATCGAAGATCTCAAAGAGAAGCTGCGCAAGGTGTTCTGGCTGCAGCTCGACTATTACGAACGCCACGTCGGGCTTGGCCGCATCGTCTTCATGACCCTGCCGATGAACACCTGGATGGGTGACAAAACCTTTGCCCAGCCGAGAATGATGGGACTGATGATTGATGTGCTCCGGCAGGGTCAGAAAGAGGGCATACTGAATAACGAAGTCAGGGCCGGCACTCTGCTCGATTTTCTCATGGGCTTCGTGCAGCGATCATTTTTCATGTGGATCCTGCGCGGCCAGCAAGAAAGTCTGTCGGCCCAGGCCAACGAAATGTTCGAAATGGTCTGGCGCGGCATGCTCAACCCCGACTACACGAACGGGCAGAACAACCGCTCATAGGATTAAAGCCGAATCACCACACTATAGATTTTCCTGGAGGATAGACATGAAGATACTCAAGATCGATCATCTTGGCATCGCGGTTAACAGCATCGATGAAGGAAAGAATTTCTGGTCCGACGTGCTTGGACTCGAATTTGAAGGAGCCGAGACGGTTGAAGAACAGAAAGTCACCACCGCCTTCTTCCCGGTTGGTGAGAGTGAGGTCGAACTTCTTGAATCAACCGCTCCCGACGGTCCCGTGGCCAAATTCATCGAGAAAAAAGGCACCGGTTTCCAGCATATTGCCTTCCGGGTTGCCGACATCGATGCGGCACTCGAAGAACTCAAGCAAAAAGATATCCAGCTCATCGATCAGACCCCCCGAATCGGGGCCGGCGGAGCCCGGATTGCCTTTCTGCATCCCAAGGCCACCGGCGGCATCCTGGTCGAACTCTGTGAACGATCGTAAGATCACCGGCCCACAAGCGGCTCGTCATCCATAAGGAGTCAACCATGGCACAGCACCCAGAATTTGAAAAATGGCAGGAACTTGCGACTAAACTAATGAAGGGCAAGCCGCTCGACTCCCTCGACTGGCAGACTCCCGAAGGCATTAAAATCAAACCGCTCTATACGGCAGAGGATATCGAAGGACTCGAGAGCGCCAATACTCTTCCAGGGCTGGCACCGTACGTCAGGGGCCCGATGGCCACCATGTATGCGGGTCGCCCGTGGACCATCAGGCAGTATGCCGGTTTCTCCACTGCCAAAGAATCGAACGAATTCTATCGCAAAGCGCTGGCGGCTGGCCAGAAAGGCCTCTCCGTGGCCTTTGACCTGGCCACCCACCGGGGCTACGACTCTGATCACCCGAGGGTTACCGGTGATGTAGGCAAGGCTGGTGTGGCTATAGATTCGGTTGAAGACATGAAAATCCTGTTCGACGGTATCCCGCTAGATCAGATGTCCGTGTCAATGACCATGAACGGCGCCGTCATTCCGATCTTGGCCAGCTACATCGTCGCTGCCGAGGAACAGGGTGTCGCCCACGACAAACTGACCGGGACCATACAGAACGACATCCTGAAGGAGTATCTGACCAGAAACACCTTCATCTATCCACCGACTCCGTCGATGCGCATCGTTTCCGACATCATCGGCTTCTGTTCCAAGAATATGCCGCGCTACAACACCATCAGTATCTCCGGTTATCACATGATGGAGGCGGGGGCCAACTCGGTGCTTCAGGTCGCCTTCACCATGGCCGACGGCCTGGAATACGTGAGAACTGCGCTGGATGCCGGGATGGATATCGACGAGTTCGCCCCGCGGCTGTCGTTTTTCTTCGGTATCGGCATGAATTTCTTCATGGACATCGCCATGCTCAGGGCGGCTCGGTTTCTCTGGCATAAATTGATGCAGCAGTTCAACCCCAAGAATCCCCGCTCATCAATGCTCAGGACCCATTGCCAGACTTCAGGCTGGAGCCTCACCGAGCAGGATCCCTACAACAATGTCATCAGAACCACCCTGGAGGCACTCACCTCGGTGCTCGGCGGAACCCAGTCACTGCACACCAACTCGTTCGATGAAGCCATCGGGCTGCCCACCGATTTCTCGGCCAGAATAGCCCGCAACACCCAGATTATCATCCAGGAGGAGTCGGAAGTCTGCCACGTGATTGATCCGTTGGGTGGCTCCTACTACCTCGAATCCCTGACCAATTCGATTGTTGAAGAAGCGCTGAAAATTATCGACGAGGTCGAGGAACTGGGGGGTATGGCAAAAGCCATCGAGTCCGGCATGCCGAAAATGCGCATCGAAGAATCGGCTGCCCGGAAGCAGGCCCGTATCGATCAGGGCCTCGATGTGATCGTCGGCGTCAATAAATATCAGCTCAAGGACGAAAATATCGATTTCGAGATCAGGGAAGTTCCGGCCTCGGTTCGCGACGACCAGGTGGCCCGAATCAATAGGATTAGAGAGACTCGAGATCAGGCCGCCGTCGATGCGGCACTTGCCGAAATCACCCGGATTTCCAAGGAGGGCGGTAACCTGCTCGAGGCCGCATTACCGGCAATGCGGGCCCGGGCAACCGTGGGTGAAGTTTCCGATGCGATGGAGAAAGTCTTCGGTCGCTTTGTCGCCAACACCAGATGCATATCCGGCGCCTACGCTTCGGAATTTTCTTCGGACTCGGAAAATCTGCTGCAGCTGCGCCAGCGCACTGAGAATTTCCTCAAAAACCACGGTCGCCGGCCCCGCATGCTGGTCACCAAAATGGGGCAGGACGGTCATGACCGCGGCATCAAAGTGATCGCCAGCGCCTATGCTGATCTTGGCTTTGACGTTGATATCGGGCCGCTGTTCCAGACTCCGGAAGAGGCTGCCAAAATGGCCATCGAAAACGATGTCCACGTGGTCGGCGCCTCCAGTTTGACCGCAGGGCACAAGACATTGGTTCCCGGCCTGGTCGATGAATTGAAAAAACAGGGCGGTGCCGATATCAAAGTAGTGGCGGGTGGCATCATTCCGCCGAAAGATTATGATTACCTGTACGATCGAGGAGTTCAGGCAGTATTCGGGCCGGGCACCTCGGTGATCGATTCGGCCAACCGTACTCTTGATCTGATTGAAAAAGCGGCCTAGCGCTAAACCATCTCAGAGAACCAACGGGAGCGGCCATCGGCTGCTCCCGTTGGTCGTTGTAGGAAAAGATAACTAGTTCGACCAGGCAGCACAGGACCCCATGCAGAAAGATCCCGATTATTACGTCCAAGGTGTGCTCGACTCCAATCGGCTGATGCTGTCGAGAACCATTACCCTGATCGAAAGCTCTCTGCCAAACCATCAGGAAATGGCGGCCACCATCATTGAAAAGCTGCTGCCCCACACCGGCAACGCGGTCCGTCTCGGCATCACCGGTGTACCGGGAGCAGGGAAATCAACCTTTATAGAGAGTTTCGGCACCCTGTTGACCGACCTCGGTCATCAGGTGGCGGTACTGGCCATAGATCCGTCAAGTGCCCGAAGCGGGGGCTCGGTCCTCGGTGATAAAACAAGAATGCTCGAGCTTTCGGTCAATGACCGCGCCTTTATTCGACCCTCGCCCTCTGGCGGCACCCTGGGAGGGGTTGCCCGAAAGACCAGAGAGACGATGCTGGCCTGCGAAGCGGCCGGTTTCGACGTGGTGATTATCGAAACCGTCGGCGTCGGCCAGTCGGAAACTGCCGTGGCTTCGATGGTCGATTTTTTCCTGGTACTGATGATCGCCGGCGCCGGCGATGAACTGCAGGGTATCAAAAAAGGGATATTGGAGGTGGCCGACACGATCGTCATCAACAAGGCCGACGGTGACAATGTCACCCGGGCTGAGCGGGCCAGAAGGGAGTATGAAACAGCCCTGCACATCTTGACTCCGGGAAGCGCCCACTGGTCGCCCCAGGTACTGACCTGCAGCGCCTTAAAGAAAACCGGGCTGACTGAAATCTGGGAGACGGTCAACCAGCACCGGGCAGCACTCGAATCGGTCGGTGAACTGCAGTCGAAAAGGAAAAAACAGGCGCTGGACTGGATGTATTTCCTGCTTGAAGAAGGGTTGCGAACCTGGTTCTTCAACCACCCCGATATCCAGGCCCGCCTGCCGGAATTGCATGGTGCCATCGACCAGCAGACGGTATCCCCGACCAGCGCTGCCAGCCAACTTCTCAAAATTCTTCAACAAGACCGGTGACCCCCCCACGCTCCACTCTTCCCAGCACGAAGTGCTCGGCTTTCTTCGGTCGGTGTCGGCTTGGACTCTTGCTGCTGTTATTTACCCTGTTCGCGACTACAGAAGGCCGCACCGGTGCAGTTGATGAGATTCGCGTGGGAGTGCTTTACCACGATCTCGGCCTATGGGGAGGATCAGGCAACGAAGGGGGGATCGACTTCAACGGCGAGTTGATCTTCTCTCCCTCTCTTGAGCTTCTGAGGGGAATTCTACGTCCCAACCTCGGGTTTTCTCTCAACAGTGAGGGCGATACTTCCATGATCTATGGTGGAGCCCTGTGGGAATATCGCTGGCCCCAGGGCTACTTTTTTGATCTGGGATTCGGGCTGGCTGTCCACAACGGTGAAACCGATGAGGGGAATGTGGACGACCTGAACCAGCTCGGCTCAACGGTGCTATTCCGGACTGCCTTCGAAGCGGGAATTACCATCGGCGACCGCCATCTCATTTCTGTGATGTTCGACCATATCTCCAACGCCTACCTGGCCGACCCAAATGAAGGCCTCGATACATTGGGGCTGCGTTACGGCTATCGTTTTTGACCTGCGGTTGATGGATACCGTGACCAACGCAGCGATCTAACGGACACGCAGGTAACCTTCATATCTGTTCTACTTGCGAATTCTGTTGAAAGAAATCCATTTCCCGGCTCTATTTCACCACTGTTGCATAGAGACATGTTCTACACGAGTGTGCACAAAACCCATCATGACCATCACCCATGCGCATTGACCAGCCAATAAACAAAGAGTTCTTTGTCAACCCGCGGCTGCGCTTTTTTGTGCTTGGTCTGATGGTCATCGCCTTCATGTTCGGCTTCACCGATCAGATCTGGGATAAGAATTTCGAGCGGCTGCATATCTTTTTATTCAATCTCTGTGCCGGTGGATTCATCATTTGTTATCACACGGAAAATCAACCGTCACCGTCACCACGGTGTTATCTTTTTCTGGTGCTCAGCCTGGCCTACGCGGTGCTGGCCTTTCTCAATATGTTCCCAGCCGCGGCACTGATCTCGTTCAGCCTTGGAATAGTGGTCGAATCCATTCGCATTCGAGCCTTTTCCTTTCTGCCCCGCGAGTTGTTTGACCTCAAGGTTTCGGTGGTCGACAAGTTTCATCACGCCTCGGTGCTGTGCCTTTCGCTGTCGCTTTTCATCGCCACCTTCGTGCTACTCAACGACACCTCGCTGCACTGGCTGCCTTACAAGAATTTGACCCTCAATGTCTTCTTCCTGGGCTACTCCTTCCCGGTTTCGCTGATTACCATGTCGGTGATGTTTTCCTTTATCAGAAGAGATATCTCCGAGCAGCTGCGCTACATCAAGCAATCGTTTTTCTGGTCGGTGAATCTGGGGGTCATCATTTTCTTTCTGTTCATTGTCTTTGAACTCGCCATCGCCAAGTTTTTAATCGCCACGATTCTCTTCATCACCGTGTTGATGATCTTCTCCTTTTTTCTGCTTCTGGGCGTAAAACAGCAGCAGAAACATTTTCTTCTGTCGGGAATGACCTTTCTGGTCTTCACTGGAATTACCGGGATTTTTTACATCGAACTGGCCAATTTCCCTGAACTCTACTACCGCTACGGCAGACTGCTGCTGGACAGTCATTCCTACCTGTCCCTCTATGGATGGGGTTTGAGCGGTCTACTTATCCTCATTCGCTGGAACGACTTTCCCCTCAAGCTCAATTCCTGGGCAGTCATCACCTTTCATTGGCTGGTGGTCGGTATTTTCGCCCCGTTGGGCAAAAATAACCTTGGCATCGGCGTGGCCTCGTTGATCGCCTTTTGCCTGTTTCTCCACTTCTTTTTCGCCGAAAGCAAGGTCACCAAATTTGCTGAGGATGAGGTGCAGGACAACCCCTAGGCAAGTCTGAAGTTACCGTTCTCCTCACTGACGAGCCCTTCATCTGCGAGCCCTTTAAGCAGGGAAGTAATCCGCCCTTCAGAGTGCTCGAGACGAGCCGCGGCGGTGGGTGCATCCATATGGCTGTGCTGCAACAGCAAATCGAGGATCCTGCCCCGCAACTGACGGTCTGATCCTTCGAAGCGTGACTGTTTTCTGTAGCCGCGGCTCTTGCGACTCAGGTTGCCAACCGTCTTTTTGAGCATGACCCCGTAGTCCATGAGCGCATAGTACCAGTCACGCGGATTATCCCGATCAATGGTCTGTTCCACCAGATCCATAATTTCCCCATCAGCCACCCCGCTCCGATCGGGGAAAAAGAAATGGATGAAAACAGTGCGGATATTGGTTTCGATAAACGCGTGAGGCTGATTAAAGGCAAATACACAGATCGAAGCTGCGGTCGCTCTGCCGATGCCTGGAAAACCAACCAGCGCTTCGGGGTCGTCCGGCAGAACCGAGTCGAACTGGTCTACTACCGTCCGGGCGATGTCTTGCAGATACTTGGCCCGGCGGTTGTAGCCCAACCCTTTCCAGGAGCGCAGCACTTCACTGAACGGTGCCTCTGCCAAAACCTTGAAATCAGGAAACCGTTCGACAAAAACGCTAAACTTTTCCTCCACCCGGCCGGTTTGGGTCTGCTGGAGCATGATTTCCGAAACCAGCACCCGGTAAGGCGACAACTCTGAACGCCAGCTGAACTCCCTGCCCCGATCACGATAAAAAGTGTAAATTTCGCTGCAGAACAGTTCCAAAGTTTCTGTGCAAATGCCATGCGTTTCGATCAGCCCGGGCCAATCTTTTCCATAAAAAGCGGCCTTTTCCGCGGTCTCTGATGAACGGTGAGAGTTGCTGGTGCTCATGGCCTGGTTTGTATCACGTTCGAAACTTGGCCACGAGTTGGTGAGCAGTCACCAGAATGGTGCCGACGAACCCACCGATTAAAAGGTTGATAAAGAACGCCGGCATCACTTCGGTAGCATGATGCAGGGCATGGAGATTGTGGGTAAACATCCCGCCTCCGACCAGCAGCATGGCGATGGTTCCGATCACTCCGAGTGCTCTGATCACCCATGGCAGGGAGGCAACCAGAAGTGATCCCGTCGATGTGAGCAGTCGTGCGATGAGCCCTTTGAGGCGCTTAGCTTTTTCAATCAGATAAAAACCCATGTCATCCATTCTGACGATCAGGGCAACCACCCCATAGACGCCAACCGTCGCCAGTATTGCGATCAGGGTGACAACGATCACCCGCATGACCAGCGGCTGGTCCATGACCGTGCCCAGTGCAATCATGATTATTTCTATGGAGAGTATGAAGTCGGTGCGCACCGCCGACTTGATCTTGGCCTTCTCTCTTTCCCGCAGTGCTGTCTGGTCAGGGGGTTTTAAGACCGTTGGAGTTTCGTGCTTCTTATGGCTGAAATAGTGAAAGATTTTCTCAACCCCCTCGTAACTCAGGTAGCAGCCGCCCAGCAACAGAATCGGGACAATCAGCCAGGAAGCGTAGGCGCTGAGGAGCAACGCCAGGGGCACGATGATTACTTTATTGATGAATGAGCCTTTGGTAATCGCCCACAGCACCGGCAACTCCCGCGAGGCACGAAAACCGGTGGCCCGTTCGGCATTGACCGCCAGATCGTCGCCCAGGATGCCGGCCGTTTTCTTGGCCGCCACTTTGCTCATCACCGCGGCATCATCGAGGAGCATGGCTATATCATCTAAAATTGCGAATAGTCCGCCTGTCATCGTAAATCTCTGTCTCGAATAGAGTTATCACCACTGATTGTATTCCCATTCCTACTACATTTGCTGTATCGGAACTATGACCGGGATGGCAGAATCCCCTGACACCTGCCGGCTGATTCAGACCTTGGTGGCCTGGCTCTCAAGACCGCGGAAGAGATGGCCGGCCCGGTAAGAACTGCGCACGTGAGGTCCCGCAGCGATGGCGCCAAACCCCAGGTCACGCGCTATTTCTTTAAGCTCTTCGAATTCCTCGGGGGGAACGAACCTGCGTACCGGTAGGTGCTCAGCGG
>CBFCWR010000099.1:0-9583 GCA_965601575.1 uncultured Desulfofustis sp.
AAATTTCGAGCATAACGCAGAGTTTGGGCGAAAAGATCGTTTTGCAAATGGCTCGGTTACTATTAATTTCCGATGACAAGCTAAGTGCTTTTCAAAATGGGTATCTGCCGGATTGAAACAACAGAATCAGCTTCATTGCTTGGGAGTTGCTACTTTTTTCCACGCTTCGCCATCATAGCAATATAAGCCGTTCTGGCCAAAATCGACCATCAGCTTTGAGTCGCTCCAGGTTATCATGCGTGTGGGATTCCAATGTGAAATTCGAATCCATGAACCATCATATCTCCAGAGTCCATTGGGTCCGAAATCCACAAGCACATTATCGGTCCCCCAGGTAATCATGTCCTCAGGTTGCCAGGGCTCGGCTACCCAGTTCCCGATCACTTGAGTCGCCATCGTCATCTGAGGAATCAGACAAAACGTAAAACAAGCAAGGACTGCAATGAGACTTTTTTTAGGCTTCATGATATCTCCTCCAATTAATAGATCTGTGCATCAAGGCCAGCAGACATCTTTTATGCCCGCCATTATTGAAGTAGAATTAGGAGATATTTACACACTAATCATTTGCTAAAATAACGCAATTATAGACACATAGTGGCATCGACCGGCGTGGCATGTATTTCCGTGCAGCGACAACTGGGAATAGAGATTTACTCTGGAGCCTCAGCATCGTTTTGATCGGCGGCCTTTCTCGCCCACCTGGCTGCTTCTGAATAATCCTGTGGTACTCCTTGTCCAAGATAGTACATCCCAGCCATGGCGACTTGGGCATCAACATAGTCCTGCTCTGCAACCTTTCTGAACCAGGATAGTGCCTCCTCTAAATCTGGCGGTACCCCGATGCCTCCATAATAGATTACGCCAAGATTGTACTGAGAATACACGCACCCCTGATCAGCAATGGATTTAAGATCGTTGATACGGTGAGATGAAAATACCGACTTTGATGAGCAAAGAAGAATTAATGAAACGAGGGTCAAGAAAACTACCCACTGTCTCATTATCGCATTCATTGGTATTCCTCTTTTTGAGGAATGGCAGGACCAACGCACAGCCCTAACGCTATATTTGTGTAAAATATGTATTTTTATTGTAAAAACAACGTCACCGTGTGGGTGCTAATAGGCGAGTCTTTTCCTTAAATTGGGCTTGTCGGATGTATTGTATAATCAACCTAATTTATGGAAATTTGAATTTTTAGAATACCAACGAAATCCTGGTCAACCAGAACCACCACATAGTTCTATTTATTCGCTAGGAAAAACTCTTATCTTATAGATTTAGCTGCTTTAAGATCACACTATTGAACAAGGAACCGCCTGCATGGATTTCAGCATTTGCGCCAAAATAGTTGCAAACATCTCCAAAGTGATGGTCGGCAAACAAGAGACCATCGAGATGCTGCTCGTCGCCTTGCTGTCCGATGGCCACGCACTCATCGAAGACGTTCCCGGTGTGGCCAAGACCTTATTGGCAAAATGTCTGGCCAAAAGCATAGGCGGTGCCTTCAACCGGATCCAGTTCACCCCGGATCTGATGCCCGCCGACATTACCGGATTCAATGTCTACGACCAGCATGCAGCCTCATTTTCCTTCAGGCCTGGTCCTGTATTCACCAATGTCCTGCTGGCCGATGAAATCAACCGCACCATACCACGCACCCAATCCAGTCTGCTTGAATCCATGGAAGAGCGTCAAGTAACCATTGATGGCGAGACCCATGAACTCCCGGCACCGTTTTTTGTGATCGCAACCCAAAATCCCATCGAACTCGAAGGAACCTTCCCTTTGCCGGAAGCCCAGCTTGACAGGTTCATACTAAAATGCAGTGTTGGTTATCCTGACGAGCAGGAAGAATTGCAAATGCTCGAGCGCTTCCAACGATCCGATCCGCTTGAAGAACTTGACTCTGTGGTAAAGCCGGAAGCTATCATGCAAATGCAACACGACAGAAGAGATATCGTTATCTCCGATCCCGTTCGCCGCTACATCATCGATATCGTCCGGGCTACACGGAACCACGCTGCGGTAAAGTTCGGTGCCAGTCCCCGTGGTTCGCTTGGTTTAATGCGGGCAGGCCAGGCGCTCGCTGTCCTTCGAGGCAGAGAGTACACTCTGCCAGATGATGTGAAATTACTGGCGCTGCCGGTCCTCGCCCATCGACTGATTTTAAATGAACAGCACCGGCTGCGGGGGGAGAGTTCGAAAGACGTGCTGGAGGGCATTATAGATCAGGTGCCGGTGCCATCTTCTGCGGACTAGCAAAATGACATTCGAATATCCTGAGGACAGAGGCACGACTGCCTTCAGCTATCCGCTGATTCTCTTCGTTGTGTCGATCGTCCTGCTCGTCTCTCTGCTGAGCGACTACGGTGCGCTTTCTCTTCTGGCCACTCTTGTGCTGCTGCTGATGGCCATCTCAAAGGCATGGAGTCTGATAAGTCTAAGTCGTGTCTCCTATTCCATTCATCTTGACAAGGAGCGAGCTTTTCCCGAGGAAATGGTGACCTTGACAACAGACATCAAAAACAGCAAATTCCTGCCGATCTGGGTTCAGATCAAGTGGCCCTTCACTAATGCCCTTGGAACCGACGACAAGGCCTCTGCAGCACCTCAGGAAAGTGGTGTGCTGGGGTATCAGCATGTACGGTTCAATCGACATCTGAAGGCTCTGCATAGAGGCGTGCACCAGGTGGGACCGTCGCACATCTCCACCGGCGATTTTTTCGGCTTCTTCAGATCTCCTAAATCGATACATAAAGCTGAAGAGATAGTCATTTATCCCAAACTGGTGGAACTGAAGCGAGTTGAGCTTCCCAGGCATGAGTTATTTGGTTCTCCGGGCGCCCAAAGTCCGGTACAGGATCCGGTCTACATCATGGGAACCAATGATTACCACCCATCAAAACCTTCTCGACATATTCACTGGAAAGCGAGTGCGAAGCATTCGCGTCTCAAGGAGAAAATATTTGAACCCTCGAAGCAGGGCAAAATCATGGTGGTATTCGATGTTGCTGCATTTGAAAACGATGGTGCCGCAGCTCCTTTTGAAGCCACCCTGGAAATCATCGCGTCGCTGATGGTTCAGTGGTCTGAAAAAAGAATCTCCGTCGGGTTTATGACCAATGGAATGGTCGAAGGGGGTGAGGTTGCGGCGGTTCCGAGCAGCAGCAACCCAAAACAGTTAACTATCATCCTGGAAGTGCTTGCCCGGTTGCAAATGACAAAGGAGCGCGGACTTTCACATGTCATGCGGCAGAACCTCGGCCAGCGACGAAACGTTCACTACGCACATTTCTGCTACCAGAGTGGTGCGGATTCCGAAGAGATGGTCCATATATGTGAATCGCGTTCCATTCCTCTCACAATTTTCGTCTGGCGACGGAATCCAAAGTGGTCAGCAATCCAGAATCGGGCAGGAACAGAAGTGATACTCTTGAATGAGATACGGGGTGGCGAGGAGTTGGACTCATGAGCGCCATGGGCACCATAACGCTCACCTTTGCCCGTGCGGGGATGGAGCTTAGCTGGCGATATGGTTGGGCTCTCTACCTGATTCAGCTCTCCGGCGGGAGACCGCCACCTTTGTTCGGGTCTGTGTGTGTGTTCATGATCTCAGCGGCCTTGACTCAATTTATGGCTGGGAAGAGCTGGCGACGGTACCAGAGAGTGCTGCTCAGATGTGTCTTCCTCAGTCTCTCGGCACTGATGGTTCTGCATCAGGTCCTTTACCAGACCTTTCCTTTGCTCAGCCTCGACTGGATACGTCATCTGCTCCTGGATCCCAAACCATTAAGCCACTGGCTTACCCTCATGTTGACACTTGCCTGTGTGTACCTGATTTGGCATGGAGGCCAACTCCTGGTGACGGGCCCTCGGCGTTACTACCCTTTATGCATGCGCTTTGACAAAGGAATGGGGCTGTTTTTCCTGCTGCTGATCACCATCGCCATTATTGAATCACGACCAGGATTTCACCTGGCGGGTCGAGAATTCTTATTTCTGGCAATCGCCTACCTGATGTTCAGTCTCACTGCCATGAGTATCGCCAGGAACGAAAGCAGCGTTGAGACATCATTTCTGTCCGGTCATCGTGGAATCGGAATAATATTGAGTGTCTCGATTCTGATTACCCTGCTCGCCACAGGTATAATACTGTTCTTTTATCCCTATTATTCCGGTCTGTCCGATTCCCTCTCGACTCTCACAAAAGATGCGGCGGGAACCATGGATACGGTTTTGTTCGGCACCCTCCTTTTTATCTTCAGGACTAAAGAGCAAACCCGGCAGGCTGCTGAAACGACTGCGGATTCTCAGAGTCTACCACTCAACGACAACACACCGACAGCAACGGATTTGGATAGTGTACCATTGGAAGGAGGCGGAGGTCTGTTTCAGTCGATCGTGGGATGGTCCATATTCTCCATCATCGGGCTGGTCCTGTTGGGTGCTCTGGCCTTTTTTCTGATCCACGTGATCCGCTTGTTGCTCAGGAGAAGTAGTGGTGATGTTGGCGAACCACTGCCAACTGGCTGGGTGGGGGATTTCTTTCGTACATTACTTGCTCTTATTCTACTTTTGCGGGACAGCATGGTTTCTTTGTTGAGGAGGGTCGACTCCGCAGTACTCGTATTTGCCCAGCTGCTGAACTGGGGCAGATCGAGCGGCATAGTGATGAGACAAAATGAGACGCCATCGGAATATGGAATCAGGCTGACAGAGGTCTTTCCCAACCTTAGGGTTGAGATCCAACAGATCGTAGATGGGTTCAACCGGGAAGTATACGGTCAGTCCGCCGCAGGCAAAGAATCTTTATCCCATCTGCAATCGGCGTTGCGCCGCATGAAAGGACTCAGACACTGGCCCATGAGAATGAAGGTGTGGTTTTTTCAATGAGGCAGGAAATCCAGGGGCTCAGGAAACTAAAATGGGATCAAAGCAATTCATTCATAATTCTCTCATTTTTTTACAGAGAAAGACCAAGGTGAGAGTCTCAGAGACCTTCCGCCTACGAATAATCTCGTAGCCGGCTTTGTCATACAAATATTGGCTCTTTTTACTTCTTTCTCCTGTAAACAGCTCATACCGTTCAGCTGCGGGGAATCGATTTTCGATGGCCTTTAATAATCGTGACCCCACACCTTTATTCTGGTAGGTGGGCTCCACCACGAGCCGTCCGATATGACAGACACCTTCTTTTGCAAAGGCCCGCACTGAGCCGACGAGACTACCGTCGCTCATTGCCTTCAGGATTATCTGTTTGTTGAAATCTTCCTCAATGCCCGACAATGTCTGCATAAGGGGAGGAAGTGTGTAGTCCTGATAAAGCTCAGCCTCGCTCAGATACGCTCTTTTCTGGAGTGCTAAAATCGCCTCCAGGTCAGCAAAGTTGGCGGTTTCAATGGTTGCGTCAGTCATTTATGCCAACTGTGGCAGGAGCAGCGACAGGGATGCAGCGCTCCGTTACGTAATGATTAAGATTGGTTCGGCATCCTTGTTACTTGAGTGAAGAGACTCTTCATCAGATGCCTCGCAAAAAGCGAGACTGATCTATGCTCAGAGGAGAAGACAGGCTGGCACTGCTTGAAATGAGCACCAGCCCGATATCGTTGAAAGGAATGATCAGCCTTTAACGATGTGCTCGACAACCAGATCTCCGACTTCACTGGTGGAGTAGCCCATCCTGCCCGCAGCCAGACTCTGAAGCTTGTTGCCCGTTACCCATTTTACCGCCTCTTCGATGGCCACGGCCGCTTCGGTTTCACCCAAAGTCTCCAGCATCATCGCACCCGCACATATGGAAGCCAGCGGGTTGATGATGTTCTTGCCGGTGTATTTGGGTGCAGAGCCGCCGATGGGTTCAAACATGGAGACCCCTTCCGGGTTGATATTGCCGCCCGCGGCAATGCCCATTCCGCCCTGGGTTTCGGCGCCCAGGTCCGTAATGATGTCGCCGAACATGTTCGAGGTGACCAGCACATCGAACCATTCGGGACTCTTGACCATCCACATGCAGGTTGCATCAACGTGATAATATTCCCTTGTGACATCGGGATATTCCTGCTCGCCGATCTCGTGGAAGGCCCTCTCCCATAGGTCGAACACGTAGGTCAGCACATTGGTTTTGCCCACCAGGCCGAGGGTGTTGGCATCCCCTTTCCCGCGTGCTTTCTTGCCAAATTTACGGGTATATTCAAAGGCGTAGCGAAGACAGCGTTCAACCTGAAAGCGATTGTACACCATGCTCTGAACCGCCACCTCCTGGGGGGTACCCTTCATCGAAATACCGCCGGTACCGGTATAGATGCCGCCGGAATTCTCCCTGATCACCACATAATCGATGTCGTCCGGTGTTTTGTCCTTGAGCGGCGTCTCCACACCGGGGTAAAGCCGCACCGGCCGCAGGTTGATATACTGGTCCAGGGCGAAACGCAGGCTCAACAGTATGCCCTTCTCCAGAATCCCAGGCTTGACGTCGGGATGGCCGATGGCTCCCAGGAATATGGAATCAAAGGCCTTGAGGTCGTCGACCGCGGTTTCCGGCAGCACTTCACCTGTCTTCAGATAGCGGTCGC
Organism: uncultured Desulfofustis sp.; assembly: GCA_965601575.1. GTDB lineage: Bacteria > Desulfobacterota > Desulfobulbia > Desulfobulbales > Desulfocapsaceae > JABDQA01. Next base: position 6,579 of record CBFCWR010000099.1, read on the forward strand.
CGCCGTAATCAAAATCTTTCATCTCCAAAGCAAAGCCGAAACGCTCCGCCGCAGCCGTGAGCGCCTTTCGGCCTTCATTTACCACCTCAAGGCCGGTGCCGTCGCCGGGAATCACCGCGATGCGATATGTTGTTGTCATGTCAGTCTCCCATTATAAAATTTCATAAAATTGCCAGGTAACTCCAAGAGCACACGAGTCGCTCGAATTTTGTTTCTGTACCAACAGCGTGTCAAATAAGTACAAGCAGCCCAGACAGGCAGGGCGCGAGCGATGAGGTAGTAAAAGCTGTGGCCAGCCACCGCAGCGGGCTATGGTGCCTGACGGAATGGACTTGGACTTATGTCGCTATGTATAGATAAAATCTGCTGCCTATTGTCAAGTACAAAGATGTGCCGCTTTATGATCACGCCTGCGAACGATGGGCGCCACGTGCGCTCCACATGGTAGACAGGTCTGTAGGCGCTGACCTGCATAGTTGAAATTTCAGGGAATGGTGTAGCGGAAACGCCCCCGCTCCATTGAAGGATCAATCTCCACCTGGAGCCTGGCGCCGTGGGGCAGGCTGTCGAGCCGCTTCATATTGTCGCGTTTCTGACCGGCCAGGGCCGAGTAGTCCCTGCCATTGATGGTAAGCTCTACCGTCTTGTCCCGACCTGCCCTGATCAAAAGCGGCCTGATTTTTCGATACCAGCAGCGGGACTTGACCAGCTCACCGAAGGCCGGATGGTAGGGTCCTGCTATGAGTTGCTGCTCCAGTTCGGAAGTCGGCTGCAGCCCCATGCGTATGACCCTGATCCGGTGATCTTCCAGCATGGTCCGCGCCCGGGCAATGAGAATAACGGCGCGCTCGAGACTCAGGGGCCGCCAGTCGGTGTGCCGGTAAAGCTCTGCCAGTTCGGTGTGCTCCAGTACCAGGGTCGGGTAGAGGCGAACCAGCTGCGGCGACAAACCGATCACTTCTCTTACCCCATCCAGAAACGATCTGGTGGTTTCACCCGGAAGACCGGCCATCAACTGTATGCCGGTCTCCATTCCTCTGGCACTGAGGAGGTGTACCGCCTCTATCACCTGCTCGACCGTGTGTCCCCTTACCGCCTTCTGAAGCACCTGGTCGTTCATCGACTGGGCCCCTATCTCCACGGTCCTGACCCCGGATGCGACAAGAAAATCGACCACTTCATCAGTTATGCAGTCTGGTCTGGTCGACAACCTGACGGACTGCACCAGTCCTTGCTGTATGTAGGGGCTGACCTGGAGGAGGAGTCCCACCTGTACATCCTCATCCAGACACGTGAAGGAGCCGCCGTAAAAAGCCACCTGCACTTCACCATGCGGCGCTGATCTCTTAAGCCACCCATCGATGGTTCGTGTAAGATCGCTCACCGGATCATCCGATCCCTCACGGTTTGGGCCAGCTATACCCACCTGGTTGCAGAACAGGCAACGGTGGGGACAGCCGCGATGATGGATGAAGAAGGGGATTATTAACGGCATCGTTCAACTTGTAAGCGTTCTCACTATTCATACCAAGATCAGTTTCTGCTACGCAACTCAGTTGTCACACAGTCCGGCGATCGGTGCATGGGAAAAACGCAGAAACCAATTTTAAGTAAATGAACTTTCATGTTTTGTCCAACAGCTTATTTCCCTGTCCGGAAATTTCTCTAAAGAGCTATCTTGCCTCATTGATTCCCCGAGAACAACGCGCGAGTGGTGTTGACGCTGTCACAAGAGCCGGAGGTGGACACCATAAGCGGTGAGTCCCCCGCTCTCGATTGTCGATGGGAAATTGCCTCCGCCACATTTCAGCATTACTTTCGCTAACAACGCACCTAGAGAATATGGTTCAGGTGCAACAAGAATGGGTGAAACACAGAACAGGAGACGCAAAGATTATGAAGCTGCTGATCATTGGAGCCAGTCGAGGAATCGGTAAGGCTCTCCTCGAGGAGGCGCTGAAGGACGGTCACCAGGTCCGGGTGCTGGCCAGAGATCCAGAAAAAATCGAAACAACGGACGACGCCCTCGAAGTGGTCAAAGGCGATGTACGGGACCTTGAGGCCCTGAGCGCTGCCATTGAAGACATGGACATCGTTTGCTCGTGCATAGGGGTGCCCATTACCTTCAAGCCGGTCGATCTTTTTGCCGAGGCGGCGAAAAACCTGGTCCAGGCAGTACGGCAAAAGTCTGGCCTGAAATTGATCGCAGTTACCGGAATCGGCGCCGGCGATTCCAAAGGGCATGGGGGGTTTCTCTACGACCGCATCTTTAAGCCGTTGTTTTTAAGGACCATTTACGAGGACAAAGATCGAGAGGAAGAGATCATCATGGGCAGCAGCATCGACTGGCTGATTGTCAGGCCGGCGGGTCTCACCAATGGGCCGCGTACGGGTAAATACAGAGTCATAAACGATCTCGAGGGTAGTGTTTCCACCCGGATATCCCGTCGTGATGTGGCCGACTTCATTCTCTCCGAGATGGCACACCCAACCCAGTTTGGAAAAACGCCTCTGATAACTTATTAATAACAGGCTCTTGCCTGACCATGCCTTGACAGTGAGCGGCTTGTCACCACGACCAGCCCCCCTATGTGCGAGACTCGGCTTGAAGAGTAATGCCTGGATATTGGCGATAATATTTACTTAATCAGCCTCCTTTATCACCTTCCACATCCCTGGGCAGCTGGGTGATCGATCCAGCGGTCATCGAGGCCATCAATCACTACCTCAGGGAAGGCTGCAAAAGGGTACGACGAGGGATCCGAGTAAACTCGAGCTGGCGGTTGAATAAGGATATAATTTCAGGGCTGCGTGTCGATGTTCTTCAGGGCTGCCGCGGCAGCCCGCTGCTCGGCCTCTTTTTTCGAGCCGGCGCTGCCGACCCCCAGAACCTCATCTCTGAAGACCACCGAAACACCGAACTGTTTCTGGTGCGAAGGCCCCTCCTCCAAATCGAGGCGGTAGGTGGGTGCTTCGTTGTATTTTTCCTGGAGTACCTCCTGCAG